>CAYGHY010000102.1:0-10249 GCA_964349435.1 uncultured Oscillospiraceae bacterium | reverse complement strand
TTGTTGACCAGCTCAAAGGGCAAGGAAAAATGCGCTTCCTTGACGGGGCAACGGAAGATCAGATTGCGCAGTTTGAAAAAGAGCAAGATATTAAGCTGCCCTTAAAATACAAAGAATGGTTGTTCCATTCTGATGGCGGCGAATGCTTCCTACCTGCAGGGGTTCAACTATACGGTGTGGCACACAAGCCACTAATAAATGCGGGTGACGATGATCGGCCTGATGAAAACTATATTGTCATTGGTGCCCTGTCTACCGGCGACCCAATTCTATGCACAAAATCGGGAGAGGAAATTTCGATCTACAATCACGATGCTGGAAGAATCGAGGAGGATGAAACATACGAGGATTTCTTTTGCTTTCTGAAAGGCCTTGATGACCTGTTGGGCATAGGGGAATGAGTTTATGTCAAATCGGACAGTTCAAGCAAACAAGGCTGTTATGCAAGCGTGGAAAAAAGAATATACGCTAGTGTCTGAAGGCAAAGGTACGCGAGAATGGACACTTGAACAGCAACGCGACATCCTTGATAGAGGAAAAGCATATGGGGTTGATGGGAGAGCCTTTGAAGGTCATCATATGAAAAGCGTTGAAGAGTACCCGGACTTTCAGGGCGACTCAGGGAACATTCAGTTTCTCTCAAAATCAGAACATATTGATGCTCACAATGGATGCTTTTTAAATCCCACAAATGGCTACTTCGACCCTATCACTTGTGAAACAAAGGGGTTCAGTGATAAAGATTATGAACCTTGTGCAGTTTTAGAGCTAAGTAATCCCATAGTTACTCCGGAGATAATTGGGAAGAATGTTATTAAAGAGGAGGATAACATCCAGATAGGTAACGAATCATCCCAAAAAACTGACGATTCTTCTGAACCTAAAAGAGATGAAGCTCCTCCAGCCCCTCATATGACTTACTATCCACCTAATAATGAAAGAAAAGTATCACCTATAAAAAGGAGATTTCTTGATGGAGTCAAACATACTGCCAACTTAATCAAAGAGTTTTCTGTCCGCCACCCTGTCATTACAGAATTTGCGAAGTTTACAGTAAAAGCTGAATTAGTCCACCTTGCTGATAGAGCAATCTCTCGAGGCGTTAGATCCAAAGGCATCGGCAGCAATACTGGCAGCATTTCTCCATTTGAATCTTCAGGGGATTCTAATATCGGTTTCTCAGGGGCACATGATTCTACTGGCAAAAAAAGCATCGAAATATCACAGTGGAATGAAAGAACTAGCACGGGGACGCCAAAAGCGCCACATGATACTTCAGGATATACTCGGATCAAGAATGGCAAGAAGGAAAACGTAAGTGGATATTCAACAGGCAAAAATCGGGACAAATAATCTACGCGAGAACCTGTAAGGCGATTAGTCTATAAACATTCTATGATTATTCCGCGGAACGAGAGATAGAAATGAGGTGATAGTTATGGATGATAAAACAATTTTTCGACTTAATGATGAACTTTCATTCAGAAAGTGCTCGTTGTTTGATAGTGATAACCTGACATTTGGCAATTGTACCAACTTTAGCACATTAGAAAGAAACTGGAGGACTTATTACTATTGTAATCAAGAGGGAATACATTTTCATTGCACTACCCATCCGGAAATCGAATTTGAAATCAAGACGGAAAGCTATGGTTCAATAACGTATTCTTGTCCTAAATGCCGAAACAGTATTGAAGTAGAAAACTCCAAAGAATTAAGAAACAAATGTTTAAGAATGCTGAATATTCCTGAATTTAAAGATGCTACACTTGTGCGCCTGGATGATTGGTATGTTCATGAGATTAAGGATAAAAGGAAAGATGAATCAGGGTATTGGATTCAAACAGATGTAAAGACAGATAAAGACGGCGATACGATTATTGTTGTATATATTGGGCATAAAGATTTCAAAGAAAAAGCTCAGTTTTTTGTAAAGCCAGAAAAAGGGCAGTTAACAAGCGACCACAAAGATATGGACCCGGCAAAGATACTGTCAAAGATTGTGGTTCATTTTAAAGACAGAAAGCTAACACAAGAATTTGACGATTGATGAAAACCATGTTTTTTCGTTAGGGAAATAGCAATAATACTATTACAATAAAATGCACCGCCTGGGACTATGTCTAACTATTTCGCATGGAATTTTGGTCTCTACATCGAAAGACAGTGCAGCCGAGCTTTACCCGGTGATTTCCTGCTCTCAGTCATTCAAGAAAACAAAAAAACCCTCGATTTCTCAAGGGATTTTGGTGGAGCATAGCGGATTCGAACCGCTGACCTCTACAATGCGAATTTAGCGCGCTACCAACTGTGCTAACGCCCCGTGGTGGTTTTTGCCCCTATGGACGGGTGGTTTCCTCCACAAAAGAGGAGAGGGTCTTGCAGGGTAAGAAAATAAGTTGAAACTAGACCATCATTTTGGAGTATTATAGGTATACACACGCATGTATCCTCACTATTATGCAAAGGGTGGTGTAATTGACTAACGACGAATACTATGCGGCCCTCGAAGAGCGTTTACAACAACTTAAAGAATGCCGTAAACTTGCAAAGAACATAGCAATCGGTATGATTGGCGACACCTTGTATACGGACGATTTGTTTTTTTCGTCCTCGCTTGATAAGAGTGTCGCATTATTGGATGGCTTTGTTGAAATGCTCAAATCTAGAAACCTCACCTGCGCAGGTATTTTAGTTCGTTCTCTACTTGATACTTGTATGAGAACATTTGCCGCATTTATTGCTGAAGATAAGCCAGGCTTTATAGAGGGATACCTGAAGGGCAAAAGGATTTGCGATTTCCGGGATGATCGAGGGAATATAATGCAGGATCACGTTCTAAGAGAACGACTAGCTGCCTATGATTCAAGGATTAGTGACGTATATAAAAAAGCATCCGGATACGTTCATTTTTCAGATATGGCCTTTTATTCAAGCGTCCGTACGTTGGATAATTACAGAATCGAGTTTTCTATAGGCCTTCCATTGAAAGAAGAAGCAAACACAACGCTGATAGAAGGCGCTGATGTATTTACTCATTACATTTTGGTAGAATACAGACTGCTACAGGCAGTGGTTGAATCAAAAAGACGCTTAGATAAATGTCCAGAGCCAAAAGAGTAATGTACTACTATACAACCCCCAAATGCATGAAGCCACAAACTAGCACACTCTCATACATATTTCGCAGAGCAGTTGTGAGGAGGGGAGATACGCATGGCCGATTCCGCAATCAAGATATTTTTCTCATGGCAATCTGATTTACCGTCTGGTAACACAAGAAGTGTAATACAAAGTAGCATAAATGACGCAGTAAAGGCACTAAATGGAATAGTGGTCGTTGAAGCCGATAGGGATACACAGGGAGAATTTGGTTCGCCAGACATTGCACAAACAATTTTCTCCAAGGTAGATGACTGTGATATTTTTATTGCAGATGTAAGTATTGTGAATAAGTACACTTCTGTAGATGAGAATGGAAATGCAAATCAAGCAATGAAGCTTTCTCCAAATCCAAATGTACTTCTCGAACTTGGCTATGCAGCTGCAGTTGTGGGATGGGAGAACATCATTTGCATTCTCAATACAGATTATGGCGCAGAAAAGGAACTACCGTTTGATCTATCTCATCGAAGGTTAACCCCATATTCTTTGATTACAACGGATAAAAAGTCAATACGAAAGCATCTCTTGGAAATAATCGTTGATATGGTGAATAATCTCATCGATAACGGGAAGCGCGTTCGCTCAACCTTTTCAAATCTGACAATTGGAAGTTATGTTTGGGCGACAAAAGAGATTGCAAAATCTTTGATTCCTTGGAATCCGACAGAATCGGCAGTATACCTTGCGGAGCGTGAAGAAGCTATACGACAGTGCTTGGAACTATTCTCAAAGATACAATCGAATCAATTTCCTAGTATCGGGCATACAATGGACTCGTCAGTTCCCTGCAAAGATGAAAATGTTGCATCTGTGTTGCCAAACGCTAGTAGGCATACGCCATTAGCACCCATCGATGTTATGCGTTCGATTGCCCCAGTAAGTCAATATGTGAGAATTACTGAAGATGAGCGAAAAAGAACTTCTCAACTAATAAGGAAATATCTTGGGGTGGATACTGATGAATGCTTTTATGACCTTGGTAAGTTGAACCGCAAATTTAGTTTCGCTGGGGGTAATTCGGAAGAGTTTGTTGGCACTGATCTTGAAAAGGCAAAATACCATGACATAGAACTACTAGAGTATCAGCTTGCAAATATGCAGATGCTAGACTGGTACCTCGAGACGTATTCTGGAATGTATTTGTTTCCGTTAGCTATAAGAAATATTTCGAGAATCCCTGATAAAGACATTACCGTAAACATAAAAATTGACACAGAAAGCGCTGTAATAATTGTACCGGGTGTGACACTCTTCAACTCAGATATGGTAGGCCTTGAGGGACATATTTACGAAAATGATAATCTTAAAAAGCTGCTTATGATGCCAATTAACTCGGATATTCAGTATGCCACAGACATAACCTTCGATTTTAGTGATCTTCAAGCGAATATAAGGCATTTCAATGTGTGGAACCCTCATGGAGCGCCAAAGTATGATGCAGAAGATTACGAACGCGAAATCCGTAAATACATAGCCTCTCCTATTGAGGGTAGTACATCTGAGTATAGTTATGATATAAAGTCACTTCGTCCAAGAGAAACGAATTGGATTGGTTCAGCGATTCTGGTGAAGCCACATAGTGAGACAATACGAATTTTCTATTCAATTATTTCTCAGAACTCAAGCGGTGAACTCTCTGGTACACTGGAATTCCATGTCTAGTGAGAAAACTCCCAACATCAAAAATACATCTAGATAATAAGGAGGATATGCTTATGAGCACTTATGTTTTTATCTCAGTTTCGTCCCTAAGCTTTACCCGCACATCATCCTTGCTGTAAACCGTCATGTGATCCACAAGGCTGTACCAGAGCGCAGGCTGGAATTTGCTTACACCGTCCAGTCACTTGACCTCATCAAGGAATGCTTCAAATGTCGCCTGGCGCGTCTGTTTGTCGCTGATAGCCCTGTTCACTTCCTCCAGCTGTGTTTTCGCTTCCGCTCTTTTGGACTGATGATGCCCAAGAATGCTTGAGCGTTCTTGGGAGTCCTTCAGTAATCTCAAGTATTCTCAAGTGTTCTTGAGACTTCTTAAGGCATTGTCCTATGGAGCCGTAGGCGATGGAAAGACGTGGACAGGTTTGACGCTTACGCATTATCTTTTCAATATGTGATATAGTGGGGCAATGATTCATAGTGTAGAGCAAGCCGGCGAACACTATGGAGTAGGAGCTCATAATGTAGTGTACAAAAGTGTACGAATATATTATATTAATCCATTGACATTTCTGACCAATCACGGTTATAATAGGGCATGATGTTCGAATACGTCCGAAATGGAGCGGTAACACATGAAGGCAGAACTAATCGAGAATCTCATCCGAGCACACTGTTCAGGTGACGAGGATGCTTTTAGCAAGGCAGTTATTTCCCTTGCTGATGACGAAGAAAAAAAAGGAAATTCTCGTCTTTCAAACCAGATACGGTTGGCATATAACGGTAGCCATACGAGTACGTTAATCGGGAAAAATGATAAGCCCATGCAGCGCAGAGGTACAGCGGCAAGCGTGGCTGCAATGTCATCACCCCGTGATAAGGATAGCATGCTCGAGTTATATGAGATCGTCCACTCAGACATATCACTTGATAGCGTGGTCTTGCCTGTTCAACAGAAGCAGCTTATCCAACAGATTTTAGAGGAGAACCGAAAAAACGAACAATTGCTGAAGCGTAATCTTCCACCAGCAAATCGGCTCCTTTTGTGTGGCCCTCCCGGATGCGGGAAAACTATGATGGCGTATGCGATTGCTCGTGAATTGCGCTTGCCTATGGCGTATGTTCGCCTTGACGGACTAATTTCATCATATTTGGGTCAGACTAGTGTCAATTTACGCAAAGTGTTCGATAGCGTTAGAAATCAAAGGCTAATTCTATTTCTCGATGAATTCGACGCCATCGCAAAAAAACGTGATGACGAGAATGAAATGGGTGAACTTAAAAGAGTCGTAACAGCACTTCTTCAGAACTTTGATAGTATGCCTCCAAATGTATTTCTTATCGCAGCCACGAATCATCAACATTTGCTTGACCCGGCAATCTGGCGGCGTTTTAATTATGTGATTACCCTGGGTCTTCCCGATGAGCAACAGCGCACAGAATTGATAAAACGCTGGCTTGGTGACTACAAGGTTGAATATAAGGCGGATATAGATAAGTTCGTTATGATCACCAAAGGACGGAATACTTCACAGCTAAAAGAACTGATAATGTCTGCGGCGAAAAGGCAGATAACTGAGGACAAGGAAATAACCGGCGATGACTTAATGGAATTGCTTGTTCATCAACTGACAAATAATGCAAGCGGCGGGAATGCAATCAACATGCTTGTTGGTTTAAATAAAAACGGAGTTAGTGTCAGGGCTTTGGCAAAAGCCATAGGTATTTCTCATACAACGCTGGATTACCAATTAAAAAAGGCCATCAAGGAGGGAATAGCTGATAATGAAAGTTGATTTCAGACCACATTTATGGATTCCCGAAAATGAAGTAATTAATGTGGATAATTCTCCACAAGCCAGATCACATGATCGCGGGGTCGACCGTACAGAACATGGTATCGTTTTGTCCACCGGACTCCAAGAAATCATGTCTGCATACGCCAAGCTCGGTTCGAACGACTCGTTGAACAACGAGGATATTCGTGTTTTCCAGCTGATTCTACCCGAGGGCGAAAAGTTGTCTAATCAAAAGGAATTTCTCGAAGGCGAAGGCATGTTTATCCATATGGTTAAGGATGAACGCCATGCTATAGTGTCAACATCCAAATCGAAATTTGATAATCTCCGTGACCGCGTAAACAAATATCGTGATCTTCAACATGTGAGCGGAAAATTCCAATATATCGAAAGTTTTGATATGATCTCAACCGCAGAAAAGAAGGCTGCTTCGCTCAAACGCTATCTTGAAGAATTGGGCAAACAAAACATTAAAGTTGATGTCCAGATTATGTTTGTTCCTAAGCTTGGTAACGACTTGCAGGACAAGGCTGAGCATCGCCTTACTGAAAAAATAGTTGAGTATAAGGGTACTTTACCGTGTAATCCATATAAGCTATCGGATGGAACTTCGATTATCCGGGCTCAAGTACCTATCAGGCATCTGGATGAGTTAACTTCAGATACTGCTATATGCCGCATTGAGCAGACCAATTATTACACCCCGATTGCAAGCTGTGTAATACTTGAGGAAATCACCCTCACCCTCAATGAGACAATGATAATTGACGATTTGCCCATCGTAGTAGTGCTGGATGATGGCGTTGACTTTCCTGCGACTTTGGAACCTATTATCCTTACACATTGGACGCCTTCCGGTTCTTCGGGAGGTACCTGTGAGCACGGGACACAGGTCGCGGGCAAAGCAGCCTTTTCCAATATTGCCGAACAATTATCAGGTGGAACTATGACACCTCGCGCTCGTATCATCGATTGCAACATAAGGGATGCTACGAGAATTTATGATAATGTGATGATTAAGCGTGTTCGGGAAGCCGTCGAGACCTTTCACGATATTGCAAAGATATATAATTTCTCTTCATCAGGCTTCCACCCTATCGACGGAGATGTTATCAGCATACTGGGATATGAATTCGATGTTCTTTCCGCCAAATATGGAGTTAAAATAGTCATTGCAGCTGGGAATCATTCCGTATTCAGGACAGCCTCCGACCTTAAATCTGTTCTGGATGATGATGATACGCGAATCTCAGCTCCTGCCGATTCGATGCTCAATATAACGGTTGGCGCTATTGTCGGGCTAGATCATAAAAATAGCATCAGCGGGCTCAACGATATCGCACCTTACTCCCGAATTGGCCCAGGGTTCTGTGGCTTTAGAAAGCCGGACGTCGTCGCTTATGGTAGCACGATTTGTAAATCAGGTTTTATACCTCCAGATAACCACTCTCTTATGCTTGGCAAAGGAAGCCATCTTGCTATTGACGCCGGGACAAGTTTTACAGCGCCAGTCGTTGCTGGAGACCTCGCAGAAATAAGTCAGTGTGTGCCGGAACGAGATATATTACTTTCGGAAGCATTACTGTATCATGGTACGGAGCAGCTGTGGGTTAAGGAAAAGCTGGAAAAGGACGAGGCTGGGTTCTTGGGAGACTGCTATGGGCGGGGCTTATCATCGGCAGTAATCAGTAAGCATTCATTCCCCTATCGTGTGACTTTCCTTCACACTGGTGAGCTCAACAGAAAGACGAAACAGCGCGTTAAGTTTATTATGCCTTCTGTCCTTGCAGACCCCAAGAACAGAAAGATGAAAGCACGCGTCATTGTAACGTGTGTTACACAGGCACCAATTGATAAAACCAAGGGGACGGAGTACCTTGGTGCTTATGTTGCAGCATCCCTACATAAACTCGACGGTAAAGGTAAAAACGTGAGTGCGAATCCCTCCGGCGCGGACGGTCGGAGAAAATGGGATACTTGTTATCATTTCGAGAAGGAACTGGCGGGCTTCTCTGCCGGTGACTGGGAAATCTGGCTTGAATTATTCACCCGCTGGGATATGGATAACGAGCAGAACATTGATTACGCGTTAGCAGTAACTGTCGAAGACCTCTCGCATGACCACGATATATATAACGAGATTCTGATGGAAGCAAAAGGTCGATTCCCTGCGGTAAATACAGTCAGACTGCCGGTCAGAAGCAGATAAAATATGCGGTACAGGCCTTCATTACAACCTGTGCTGAATACTTATTGTTCGACGACAAATTTTAGTTCGTTCAGGCACAATTCACAGCAGAAGGATGGCGGAGGTTCGTCTTCCCGATGAAGATGAGTAGCTTGAAGCGCTCTCCTTGTTAAGGACAAAATGAAATTCTAAGCGACTGTCAATAAATGCTGTGATATCGTCATACTACTTTACTGGTGTAGAGGATTAGGCAACATTGCGTGCGCTCTTGAGCGCCTCGTTGGTATGTGTTAAGAGGCGGCCAAGCCTAAGAAGGAGTGCCTCTGCCGATGAACGGTCTTCACTAACTCACCAACTGGTACAAAGGCTACGGGCAGCCCAGGACGGCGTGGCCATACGCCGCCGCGCCAACCGGAACGGAGTTACGATCTTTACGTCTCTGGACACGGTCAGAGTGCTGCTGGATGTTCTTGAGAAGCTGAACATAGGCGTCTAGACCATAGATGATTAGGAGGCCACGCAATGTTTAATGCAGAAAAAGCCAAGTTCGATTGCGTTGCATGGATCCGGGCGTTTTTTGAAACAAACGGCAAGGGCTGCAATGCGGTCGTCGGAATCTCCGGTGGAAAGGACAGCTCTACGGTCGCAGCGTTGTGCGCGGAGGCGCTGGGAAAGAAGCGCGTCATCGGTGTTCTTATGCCCTGCGGCGAGCAGCCGGATATCGACATGGCCTACCTGCTTGTCCGGCACTTGCAGATACCGTACTATGTGGTCAACATCAAATCTGCGGTGGATGGTGTTCTTACCGGCATAAGCGTGCTGCCGGAAATAAGTGCGCAGACAAGAACAAACCTCCCCGCAAGGATACGGATGGCTACGTTGTACGCTGTATCGCAGAGCATTAACGGTCGAGTCGCAAATACCTGCAACCTTTCGGAGGATTATGTGGGCTATGCCACAAGGTACGGAGACGGCGCCGGAGACTTCAGTCCCCTGTGTAATATTACCGTATCAGAAGTCAAAGCCGTGGCGAAAACGCTCGGCTTGCCGGACGCGCTGATCGAGAAAACGCCGATCGACGGACTCAGCGGAAAATCTGACGAGGAGAATCTCGGCTTTTCCTATGCTGAGCTTGACAAGTACATCCGCACAGGCAGGATCAAGAACGCCGATATTAAAAACAGAATAGACACCCTGCATCAAAGAAATCAATTTAAGTTAAGGCAGATGCCCGGTTTTCTTTTTGAGGAGACCTATCGTTAAACAATGTAATCTGATTACTGTTGTGCGTATCATGGTAGGTCATGACCGCTTTCATCGCGGAATCGCGCGCCATTTTATTAACTTCAAGAGATCCTGTTTCTGTAGTAATGTTCTGTTGTTGCAGCCGTTTTAATTACAGTCAATGTAAACAATAAATAATAGAAGGAGAAAAGCCATG
>CAYGHY010000101.1:0-10266 GCA_964349435.1 uncultured Oscillospiraceae bacterium | reverse complement strand
TTCAGCACCTGCAACCCCGCAGAAATCAAGGCTTTTATCACCTGTGGTACATTGCGGATACGACATAGGTACAGAGGAGCTGGCGCATCTTGAAATGGTTGGTTCAATTGTTTATCAGCTGTGCAGGGGTGTACCTGCAAAGATACTTGAGAAAGAAGGTCTTGGAGGCTATTATTCAGATCATGACCATGCTGTATATCCGGTCAGTGCTTCGGGGGTACCTTTTACCGCAGCATGCCTTCAATCAAAGGGCGATCCCATTGCCGACCTGACTGAAGACCTTGCTGCAGAGCAGAAGGCTCGTGCGACTTACGAAAACCTGATTAACCTGAGTGACGACCCGGACGTCATCGACCCGCTACGTTTCCTCAGAGAGCGTGAAGTAGTGCACTTCCAGCGCTTCGGTGAAGCACTGCGCATTGTGCAGGATAAACTGGCAGAAAAGGCCTTTTACATGCAAAAGCCGTCTTATATTAACGCAGAACCAGACTCTTTTGTAAGCCCTGTTGTTACAGGGGCTAAGAAATAAATTTATAAAAAATATGTGATGGATAATCTTAAATCAGCTCTAATTATCGTATTGGGTCTAAAATGCAATTTTTAGGTCAAAACATTACACTTTACATTTAGGGTTGTTCAGGATTATAATTAAATTGCGAACACTTGTTCGGTGTTTTAAATTTGCCGCCGCCTGCAATATATTTTGCAAAGGATAAGCAGGCTACAAACGAAGGAAACAGGTATGAATAGAGTAATATTACACAGTGATTTGAATAACTTTTACGCCAGCGTGGAATGCCTTTACAACCCTGAGATACGCGATTGCCCCGTAGCGGTGTGTGGCTCACAGTCGACCAGGCACGGCATTGTGCTTGCCAAAAACCGCATTGCAAAAGGATTCGGCGTAGCGGCAGGAGATGCTATATGGGAAGCCAAATCAAAATGTCCGGGGCTTGTGGTAGTAAAGCCCAATTACATGCAATACCTGAAGTTTTCAATACTGGTAAGAGAGATTTACGAAAACTATACCAACTTGATAGAAGCCTTCGGAATAGATGAAAACTGGCTGGACGTGACTGAAAGCACCAAGCTCTTCGGCTCAGGGAAAGACATCGCAGACGAACTGCGTAAAAAAATTCATTGCGAGCTGGGTATCACCGCATCCATAGGTGTCAGCTACAACAAGGTTTTTGCAAAACTTGGGTCCGATATGAAGAAGCCGGATGCCACCACAGTAATAACCGAGGAAAACTACAGGGAGAAGGTATGGCGTCTGCCTGCCAGCGATCTGATATATGTTGGCCCCTCCACCCGCAAAAAACTCACAAACGTAGGCATATGCACAATAGGCGACCTTGCCAATGCCCCATTGAAATTCCTTGAAAGGCATCTCGGTCAATGGGGTCGGACGCTTTGGTTCTTTGCCAACGGCTATGATGAAGCACCTGTAACAAGGCTTGATTTTCAGCCTGGTATAAAAGGAGTGGGCAATTCGTTGACCACTCCTCACGACCTTTGCACCAATGAGGATGTGAAGATCCTCACGTACGTACTTGCCGACAGTGTGGCGGAACGGCTGAGGAGGCACCATCTCAGAGGCAGAACCGTGCAGATATATATCAGATCCAGTGACCTTTCCTCTATAGATCGTCAGGGACAGCTTTCACACTACACCTGCACGTCATCGGAGATAGCGGAAAAAGCGCTGGAAATTTTTATAAATTCATGGGACTGGTCCAAAACTATAAGGACATTGGGTGTGAGGGTGACCGGAGTTGTAACCTCAGATCGGTGCGGACAATTGTCTTTTTTTGACGATGAAAAACGGCTTCGCCGAGAACAGCTTGAAAACAGCATAGATGGTATCAGGGCCCGATTCGGGCATTACTCGGTGCAGCGCGCAATACTCTTGAGAAGCAATGGCCTCAATGCAAATCCGGCGGAAGAAAACGTCATACACCCTGTATCATTTTTCAGATAAGAAAGTGTTTTCGCCCATTTTTGCCGTGCCATTGGCACAGTCACCGACAATAGGCAAATGATGGGAGCGGTTAATATTTCGGACCTTGAACGCAATACAGCTTACTCTATTAAGAGGTGAAATAAATGGGAAAGGTTTTTGTAGAAGTAATCGCAAAGTTCACAAAGGATGGAGGCAAAATCCCGCTCACTGTCAGCTGGGAAGACGGGAGAAGCTTCGACATAGACAAGGTGACCGATGTAAGGCGCGCCGCCTCACTTAAGGCAGGGGGACAAGGCGTAAGGTACCGGTGCAGAATCAACGGAAGGGAAACTTATCTATGGTTGGAAGAAGATAAGTGGTTCGTTGAAAGCAAAGCATGATTGGAGCCATTATTTTATAAAACGCAGATGCTCATATAAAGGCTTTGTATGATATTATTTCCAGTTCATCCGCCGACTTAGGCCTGCTAAACATGTATCCCTGCACTATGTCGCATTTTTCCCTTTTCAAAAAATCCAATTGACTCACATTTTCAACTCCTTCCGCCGTTACCGTCAGATTCATACTATGAGCCAATGTAATAACTGCTTTTGCTATTTTTTCCTGATTTGAATTACTTGTGATATCATGTAAAAAGGTCTTGTCTATTTTTAGATTGTTGATTGGCAGCAACTTCAGATAATTGAGTGAAGAATTGCCTTTCCCGAAATCATCCAGGGATATGCCGATGCCCATATCTTTAAATCTCCGCAAAACCGATATGATACGTTCCAAATCCTTCACGACATCCCTTTCAGTTATTTCCAGTTCCAGCCTTTCCGCCTTTATGCCTGTATCTTTAATGATTTCAGTCACCAGCTCCACTAGATCTGTCTGTTGAAACTGTCTGGCGGAAAGATTGACAGAGATTTTCAATTCACCGAACCCCTCGGCATGCCACATAGCCAGTTGATTACAAGCTGACCGCAACACCCACTCACCAATTGTTCTAATAATGCCCATTTCTTCTGCGATGCCAATAAATGCATCCGGCTGAATCCATCCCTTGGCTGGACTTAACCACCTTATAAGAGCCTCCATGCTTTTAACCTTTCCTGTTGCCAAATCAATCTGTGGTTGATAGAAAAGGATAAATTCGTTTTTTTCGGCTGCTTTTCTCAGATAGTTTTCAATTTCCATCCTTTCCATTATTCTCAAATTCAATTCCTGGGTATATACCTGGAAGTTGTTTTTACCCACTTCTTTTGCCCGATACATTGCAGCATCCGCATTTTTTATCAATTCCTGCAGGTCTGAGCCATCATTGGGATATACAGATATTCCTATGCTTGCGGTGACATAGAATTCACGTTCGTTCAAAATCCATGGCTGTTTAAATACTTCCAGCATTCTTTCTGTCAGATGGTATACTTCGGTCATGTCACTGACATTAGACTGGAGCATTATAAACTCGTCGCCGCCAAGGCGCGCTATAGTATCACTCCTTCGCATTTTAAGCTTTAGCTCTTCGCCGACTTTAAACAGTAGTTGATCTCCAATTGAGTGTCCGATCGTGTCATTTATCGTTTTAAAATTGTCGAGATCCAGAAAATATATCACCACCATTCTGCCCTTGCGTTGTGCATTTGCTACTGCAATGGCAAACCTGTCCATTAGCAGTGTTCTATTGGGCAGACCTGTCATGGAATCATAATAGGCCAGCCTGCGTATTTTTTCATCGGAAAGCTTCTGGTCTGTGATATCCGTAATGGAACCTGCTATCCTGACGGGTATGCCACTTTCATCCCATATTGCCATTCCCCTTGTGCGTATCCACTTTATTGTGTCGCCCGCCGCTTTTATTCTATACTCGACCTGAAAATGTTTTTTCTGTGGCTCAGTTATATATTTACTGAAACTCCTCGTAAATCTGTCCAAATCTTCATTCAAGATTATTCCGAACCATTCCTCAATTGTTATGCTTTCGTTATCTGTGTTAAAACCCATTATCAATCTGCTGCGCTTTGACATGAAAAGTTTGCCATCCCTTCCATCCCAATCCCAAATGCCATCATTAACACCCTCGATAGCCAGCCTGTAACGTTCTTCGCTACGTTTAAGCTCGTTATCTCTGCGGTTCAGGTCATCATGCTTTTGCTTCAATTCTTCCTCTGCTGCTGCCAATTCCTGATGTGCCGCTTCAATATCCTGATAGCTTTCGGCAAGCCTCAACTCGCTATTTTTATGTTCAGTAATATCAATACCCATGGCAATGATGACTTTAGGTTTACCATTTGTATCTTTTATTACATCCATATTCCAAAGTATATAAGTCAATTTTCTGTCTCTTGCAGTCAGGCAAGTTTCTAGGTTATGTACGGAGTGACCTTCCAATAAACTGTCGTAAATCTGTTTTCCTATCTTTGTACTATCATTGAGGAACGGTATTTTGTGGATCTTTTTACCTTCTGCTTCTTCAGGGCCATACCCTGAAACCTCCTGAGCAAATTTATTAAACATAACGATTGTACCGTCGTTGATGCATATGATGATTATAGTTTTTGCATTGTCAATGATGCTTTTTGAAAATCCCTGCTCCGCAATAATTTTTCCCCTCAAGTGGGAAATATACAGGTGGAGCATTATGAATACAACTGCAAACAACAGTAGAAACAAGACTATTAAGCTAAAAGCCTGCTGATTTTCAAAGACACCGGCCACTAATGGATAATACTCCCAATAAGACTGGTGAAACACAGAATTTTGAGGTTTGGGTGAATCAACAGATGCAGCATAAAGAAAACTATTATTAAGAAAAAAAACACAGAAAAATGCGACTGAACAAAAGACGCCTCTTAGCCTTAAACTCATTTTTCCCCCTTGCAAATACTATACACAAAACTTCGCAAATGCCCACTTTCCACACAATTGATTATATCTAGAAAAGTTCATTAAATCCAACATTTCTCGTCAAGCCATTTTTCAAGCAGTTCTTTGAAATGTTTTGTTTGGCTTCTATCCACCTGTTTAACTCCTCGTCTTCTGTAAGTTATTTTCTACAATGCGCACAATATCACTTATAAATTCACCTATTATAGGTAAATTCCATTTGACCATCCACTGCAAAACATATAAGACCACAGCTGTAAGCAAGGTAAATCCAAGTGCAATGCCGAAGCCTCTTGCCAGCCCTCCTATAAAATTTGGAATCAACATCTTCCTGGGATGCTCCAGATAATAAACATAGTCAACAAGCTTGGCTTTTTCCATGTTTAGTGATATTTGTTCCAGCTTTTTATTCAAAATGCGAAATTTCTCATTTCTGCCAAACAGGTCAACATTCACCTCTTCTTAATATCACAGCTTAATATCTTATAGTATAGAGTATCTAACTTGACAAACTTTTATTAAGGAAATTTCAAGTCAATATCACAACTCTTCCTCATCGTTTTTGTTGCCGCCGGCTGTTATCTTTTCCTTTTTTTGTATTTTGTCTATCCTGATTTTCCCACTAGCTCTTCCAGTACTTCTTTTACAGTATTTTCATCATCGACAGTATACTGTACCACCTCTCCTATTCTTTTTGGAAGAACAAATTTCAGCTTGCCGCCTTTTACCTTCTTATCATAAAACATCTTGTCAAAGATCTTATTGGCGTCCATTCCCTGCGCTTTTATAGGGAGCCCCGCCTTTATAAGCGTTTTTTTCACCCTCTCCACTGTTTTAGCATCAACCATTCCAAATTTTTGTGCAAGCCTGTACGCACCGGTCATACCTACAGATATGCATTCTCCGTGAAGCAAAGTAAAATCGGAAACGCTCTCAACAGCATGCCCTATGGTATGCCCAAAATTCAGAATTCCGCGGAGATCCCCTTCCCGCTCATCCTGTTCTACGACTCTTCCCTTTATGGAGCAGTTTAATTTAATAATATATTGCAGAACATTTTCATCAAAACTGAAAATCTTGTTTAAATTGTAATCAATATATTCAAATAGGTCATTATCCATTATAAGTCCGTGCTTGATAACCTCGCCGAGACCTGAACTTATTTCTCTCTCTGGAAGTGTTTTCAGAGTGTTGACATTAATGAATACAAAACGCGGCTGATAAAATGCACCAATCATATTTTTGTTACCTTCAAAATCAACACCGGTTTTCCCGCCTACACTGCTGTCTGCCTGGGCGATAAGGCTTGTAGGTATCTGTACGAATTGGATGCCGCGCATGAATGTTGCAGCGGCAAAACCCGTGATGTCTCCTACTACACCGCCACCCAGAGCAATCAGCGTAGAATGCCGGTCGAGCTTGAGAGAAATAAGACGTCTGTATATTTCGCTCACGGTGTCAAGTTGCTTGCTTTTTTCACCTGCCGGTATTACATGGCACGATACCTGTGCTCCTATCTCGGAAAGCAATTCAACACATGCTTCGCAGTAATGCTTTTCAACATTGCTGTCCGTAACAACCACCATTTTGCCATAAAGCTTGGCGCTTGAACAGGCTTTCCCCAATCCGGAAAAGTCAGTTGCGATATATATGGGATAGCTTCTGTCTCCAAGGTTGACATTCATTTTTAACATACTGCAGCAACTCCTCATATAAAACTTCGGGGGCTTTGATCCTCCCATCCGGCACATACAACTTCATACAGACGCTCTGCAACTATTTTTTATATTTTCGCTACTGTGAAGCCGACGATCTCCCCGTTAATGCTCCATTCCTTGCTGTAACCTTCACCCTTTGACGGCAGCAGGCACTCAGCAAGCACTTCCTCACCAATCAGCACTCTGTTGCGTTCGAATACGGAGCTGATTTTTTCATTTTCTCCATAATAAACCCTGATGTGATCCTGTACCTCAAAGCCAGCTTCCTTCCTCATCGTTTGCAGCTTGCTGATAATCTCCCGCACGAAGCCTTCCTCAAGCAGTTCCGGTGTCATGTTCGTATCAAGCACCACGGTAATGTCTCTGTTGCTTTCAGATACAGTACCTTCCTTTTGGATTGTTTCCACAAGTACGTCCGGCAGTTCCAAGACAATTTCTGTACCTTCAAGCTCAAGGCGTACCTTTTTATCCTTGTCAAAACGTTCCATCAATTCATTGCCATCAGTCCTAGCCAAGTATTCACCAATCTTCGGCACCAGCTTCCCGTACCTCGGTCCCAGTGTACGGAGCTGTGGTTTAAACTTGTAGGTAGTAAAATGTGCTGCGTCATCAGTAAACAAAATCTGCTTGATATTTAATTCATCAGCTATCAAATCCATGAATATTTGCGGCATTTCGGCCTTATCTTTGATATACATTTTACCAATCGGCTGGCGGTTCTTTATGCCTGCTGTGTTTCTGCAGGCGCGTCCCAACACCACCAGTTTCAGTACTCTATCCATATTATTTTCCAGCATTGAATCAATATACTTCTCTTCAACCACCGGGAAGTCGCACAAATGAATACTTTCCGGAGCATGTGAATCAATACTTCCAACAAGGTTCCCATATATTACCTCGCTTATAAACGGAACGAAGGGTGCAATCGTCTTTGAAAGCTCTACTAATACGGTGTATAGCGTCATGTATGCATTGATCTTGTCCTGGCACATCTCTTTCTGCCAGAAGCGTTCTCTGCACCTTCTAACATACCAGTTGCTCAGGTCATCGACAAATTCCTGTATAGCTCTGGCAGATTCGGTAATTCTGTAATTTTCCAGGTTTTTGTCAACCCCCCCGATGAGCGTGTGAAGTCTTGACAGTATCCATTTATCCATTATTGCGAGCTTATCGTGTTCCAGTTTATACCGAATAGCGTTGAATTTGTCTATATTTGCATAAAGAACGTAGAAAGCGTAGGTATTCCAGAGTGTACCCATGAATTTTCTCTGGCTTTCACTCACAGCCTCTTCATAAAATCTGCTGGGAAGCCATGGTGCGCTGCCGGTATAGAAATACCAGCGTAATGCATCAGCACCCTGATTGTCCAGCACAGTCCAGGGGTCGATGACATTGCCCTTATGCTTGCTCATTTTCTGCCCGTCTTTGTCATTTACATGACCCAACAC
The DNA here is from genome assembly GCA_964349435.1 of uncultured Oscillospiraceae bacterium. Lineage (GTDB taxonomy): Bacteria > Bacillota > Clostridia > Acetivibrionales > DTU013 > CAYGHY01. Next base: position 2,269 of record CAYGHY010000101.1, on the reverse strand, counting down.
AATAACATTTTTAAACGCCGGCTCTTCAAACAGCAGTGTCGATATAGCCAACAGTGTGTAGAACCAGCCTCTTGTCTGATCGATTGCTTCACTGATGAAGTCTGCAGGATAGTTTTTCTCGAAATTCTCTTTATTCTCAAAAGGGTAATGCCACTGAGCAAAAGGCATTGCACCGGAGTCAAACCAGCAGTCTATGACCTCAGACACCCTCTTCATCGTACCCGCACACATCGGGCACTTAAGATGGACTGCATCAATAAACGGTTTGTGCAGCTCAATGTCATCCGGCACATCCTCACCAATTTCCTTAAGCTCAGCTATGCTGCCCACCAGATGGCGGTGTCCGCAGCCGCATTCCCATATGGGCAGTGGCGTACCCCAATATCTTGAGCGGCTGAGACCCCAGTCCATAAGATTTTCAAGGAAATTGCCCATTCGCCCCTCTCGGATGTTGTCCGGCAGCCAGTTGATGCTATTGCAATTCTTTATAAGTTTATCCTTTATCTCGGTCATTTTTATGAACCACGTGTCGGCAGCATAATACAGAAGCGGTGTGTCACACCTCCAACAGAACGGATACGAATGATCGTAATCCATCGTCTTGTAAACCAACCCCCTAAAAGTAAGCTCCTTTATGATGTCCGCATCTGCAGTTTTAACGAAAATTCCCTTCCAGGGAGTCACTTCATCAATGAATTTTCCCTGCTCATTTACAAGCTGTACAAATGGCAAGCCATTGACTTTTCCTACTCTGGCATCATCTTCCCCAAAGGCAGGTGCTGTGTGAACGATGCCTGTGCCGTCCGTAAGCGTGACAAATTTGTCGCATACTACGTAGTACGCCTTCTTATCAACTTTGGCAAAATCGTAAAGGGGTTCATATTCCATTCCATAGAGATCACTTCCCCTGCATTTGCTTACAACACTGTATGCATCTTTCAAAACAGAGGCCGCAAGTGCTTCTGCAAGGATGTATGTCTCATTTCCGCATTCTGCGCGGATGTACGTCTCTTCAGGATTGACTGTGAGCGCAACATTGGAGAGCAGCGTCCATGGTGTGGTCGTCCATGCCATCAAATAAACTCCGGACTCGCTCTTTACCTTGAATTTCACAAATATTGATGGTTCAACGACATCATTGTACCCTTGAGCCACTTCGTGGCTTGATAACGAGGTGCCGCAGCGCGGGCAGTAGGGAACTATTTTGTGCCCCTTATACAAAAGCCCTTTGTCCCATATCTGTCTCAGCGCCCACCATACGGACTCTATATAGGTATTGTGATAAGTAATGTAGGGATTTTCCATGTCGGCCCAGAAGCCTACTCGGTCGCTCATATCCTCCCATTCACGTTTGTATTTCCACACACTTTCCTTACATTTCTGTATGAAAGGTCCTACTCCATATTCCTCGATCTGAGGCTTGCCATTGATGCCAAGGTGCCTTTCAACCTCCAGCTCAACCGGCAGACCATGCGTATCCCATCCGGCTTTCCGAAGCACATTGTAGCCCTTCATAGACTTATATCTTGGAATAATATCTTTTATTGTACGAGTGACAATGTGTCCAATATGAGGCTTTCCGTTTGCTGTCGGCGGACCGTCATAAAAAGTGAATACCTCACGGCCTTCCCTGAATGCCAAACTTTTTTCAAATATCTTGTTATCCTTCCAATACCGCAGCACTTCTTTTTCTCTATCAACAAATTTCAAATCTGTAGATACTTTTTTGTACATAGCTACCTCCTAAAATAGCACCGTATATAAAATCCTCTCTATCCCATATATAAGGGACGAGAGGACATATTGTTCACGCGGTACCACCCAAATTACCTCCGGATATTCACCGGAAAGGTCTCTTGCTTCACATGTAACGGTGTGCGCCGGCTTTTCTTACTAGCCTATAAGCTTTCCGAAAGCAGCTCCTGGAGGATTTTCAAGGATGTACCCTGCAGTCTTGCACCAGCCGTCTGCTCTCTTTGAGGGTATTAGCTTTACTCGTTCCAATCATAGCAATTAAAATATTAAATCGGTTTAAAAAGTATTATACAATACTGTACGGGTACTGTCAACCATGGCGTTTTGGCTGATTGCCCCTAATATTACTCTTAATATTACGCTTAATAAGACGGCATTTATTGTTTGGCCGAGTATTGCGTAAAAAGCTTTAGTAATATATAATTTACGTTATTAAATTACCAAGAGATGCGCAAAAACGCCTCTTTTCAACAATTACAGGAAGGTCGTATACAAATGAAGCTTGGTATAGTAG
>CAYGHY010000100.1:0-10349 GCA_964349435.1 uncultured Oscillospiraceae bacterium | reverse complement strand
GTCAATCATTTCATGTTTCCTGAAAAAGTGCGTCAAATTATTCTGCGAGTAAAATCAATACTCATTCATCGAGAAAAAGCAGTTTAGAACTTACATTGCTCTGAGAATCTCAAAACCTTCTGTTCCTCATGCATGTGCTGTTGAAAGTGTGACTATCGCTTGATAGCATTTTCCATAGTTCTATGATAAAATTCAATTCGCCTGATAAGGCAATTGATTCAAATCTTCAGAAGGCAATATCCATAATGAGTTTTATTGTTCATGATGAAAGACAAGGATAGAAAGAAAGGGTGTTGCTGTAGGAATCTTATTCTAGGTTAAGTTTTGAAATGAGCTGTCATCCATTGGATAATTCTAAATTGCTGGAGGAATATGCTTCGGTTTTCATGCCTGCTTTTGGCAATTCTCATTCTTCTTCCCATATCAGCCGGGGCAGAAGAAGTTCAGCTACTTCTGCTTGTCGGAACCGATATTCAAGGGAATCCTGTTGAGGATTCCGCTGATAAAGCGATCAGCAGGGCAGATGTGATTCTCATCCTGGCTGTGAAGACAGGGCTGCCCGATATCAGGGTATTGAACATCGAGCGCGATTATCTGGTTGAATTGCCTGATGGAGTAGGGTCCAATAAACTGGCTACCGCAACCTATTTTGGCGGACCGGAACTTCTTCTCACCACGATTAATGAACTTTTTGATATAGAGATTCGCCATTTCATCCAAACAGATATTGAAAGCATTCCTGCTATCATTGATAGTATCGGCGGTATTGACGTGGCTGTATTTGAGGAAGAGGTAATAGGTTTTGGGAAAACATATTTTGTTGAGCCGGTTCTCTTCCCGGGAGTCAATCATTTTAATGGCATACAGGCGCGGAACTTTATTCGATTCAGGGATGATGCTCTGAATGCAGTTGAATCAAACAAACAACGCAATGAGCGTCATATGCGTGTATTGTCTGCTTTGGCAGATAAAGCTGTTCTGCTGTCGCTCGAGGATACATTGAACGCACTGGAGCAGATATCCAACCTGGTTGCGACAAATGTAAGCCTTTATGACCTGATGCTGCTGCTGCAGAAAATGTCTGTTCCAGGCAATTTTATGGATCGTTTGGATTTTATGAACTCACCGGATGGAGTCTATACGATCAGGCAGGTGAAGATGCATAAGGTTGTTGTAGCGGAGAACATGGAGGAAGAACAACGAAAGGCCCAAGATTTTCTTTTCTATCCGACAAGGTGACTGTAACTTTATTTTCTGCATGAGGAAGGTAAGACATGAAGAAGAAATGTTTATCAATCTTGATTGTGCTGGTACTTGTGATTGGATTTGCCAATCCGGTTTTTGCGCTATATGAAGTTTTTACCCATCCGGAATTGGGTGAAATGCTCACTTTCCATTCGGGAGATGGGATGTTCCGGTTTCAGATATACGGCTATACCTATTATGAAATTTTTGATCCGCAGATACCATTTCGCGGCATGAAAGTCAATCAGACCCATCTCATCCATGACCAGATGCCATTAATTGATGAATCACTTAACTTTATGTTTGACAGCCTGGAAGGAAAGAATGGAGACAGTGTTCCTGCGCAATTTTTTTACACCGGAATTTCTGAGCCATATTCCATGGCGCTGGAACTGCTGAACCGTGAAGATAAAGTTGAAGCAATCCAACTGCTCAATGGCTTTGCAGGCCCTGAAGGTTATGTCAGGCTGCAAGCCATACCAGGATTTGAGGATGAGGACTTTTCCGCTCTTGCGTCAGACCATGAGACCTTCACCGCAAAGGTTGGCGACAAGCGATATGAGTACCGGGTGCTGCAATTTTTTATTGATGGGAATGAAGTCGACGGGTATTATTTTGAGCGTTACTGCTATCTGAAAATTGATGGTGTCTGGCGGTTGGGGCGTGTGACCAGGGAGTATACCGATATGTCAGAAACCCGCCAGTACTATCACCATGGGGTAGCAGGCTCCTGGACTGGAGTTGCGTATGATGTTCATTATGAACTCATGCAGGAGTTGGAGTGGGGTACTCCCAGGGAAGAAATAACTATGATTGCTGGAGCAATTGAAGAGGGCAATGATGTGGTTATCCCGGAAACTGAGATTTTCAGGATCCCGTGTTCCATCGCCTATTCATTTACAGACGGCCAGCTGTCAGGAGTCAAATATAACCTAAATGATGAACTGTCTTTTTGTTCAGCGTTCATTTCACTTTTTATGCGGTATGCTGATCCGGTTACGTTTGATGAATTCAGCAATAGCTCCTGGTCCCTTAATGACTCTGTCATCCAACTTTTCTATGATGAACAGTCTCCTGGTATCATTGTGACTCATGACGATAACCCGTCATAATTATATCTTGATATTGCCTTGACAGCCAATAAATAATTCCCGGTTTAACAACGGAAAGGATTGAAAATGAAAAGAATCATCATCGCCGCCCTTATCCTGCTCCTGGCAGCACAGTCAGTCATTGCTGTGACAGCAGACACTGTTACCATGATTCCCGGCGTACTCACACGGGACATTCCATTAAGCGGAAAAAAAGCCGACGGGAGTTTTGCTGACAATCCTGTTTCACCTGATGTCAGTTCCACCACCGGCCTCCCTTCAAAAGGAAACGGCTATTTCCCGGTCATGGTTCAGATAGACAATAATCTGGCGTCATTGCCGCAATGGGGCCTTACATCAGCCGACATCATGTATGAGCTGCCTATCCAGGGCGGCGGATGGACACGCCTGACCGCATTGTTTTCTGACCAGTATCCGGATGAAGTGGGGCCGGTCCGTTCAGCGCGTGTGATGCATGCTGATCTTCGTGAGGAATGGAATGCCCTGTTCCTGCATTACGGGCAGCAGAATATCGAGGACTCAAATTTTGGGCAGGAAGTCCGCAATTATGGCGCTGCTGCCAGGGCACTGGTAATTGACGGCATTGGAAATAAGTACGATGAGTACTTTCCAAGGGTGCGCTACCATGCCGCGCCGCACAATGTGTCAGCCCATATCGCGGAACTTGCGGATCTTGTCAAACAGAGTGAGCATGTGATTGAACAACGCCCCTTCCTGTTTACCGATGAAAAGAACTATTCCGGTCCGGACGCAGTCAGAATTCAAGTGGTTCACAAAGGAAATGAGGACAGCAGTACTGCTTTCCTCTATGACATGAACAGGAACAATTATCTGCGCTTCACAGCCAAGGGGATCTACACTGATCTACTTTCCCCTGAAACAACGCTGGTCTACAGCAACATCATCATTCAGCGGACCAGGCTGACATATAACGGGAACTCTTTGGCGCCTCTCCTCCCGGATGTCATTGGCAGAGGAGCGGCAGATATCTTCATCGGCGGCAAGTACATTGCCGGGGCATGGGCTCGCACCAGTGCGCAGACCCGTACTGTTTTCTTCGATCAGGATGGAAAAGAGCTGCTGTTGCAGCGGGGACGCACCTGGATCGTGATAACAAACGAAGATACTGCGGTATCTTTTGACAGCGCTTATGACGCGGACACTGCGGCCTATTATCAAACCACCGGCAAGCTTCCCCTTTACAAAACGCTCAAGCTTGGAGACCGCGGAAATGAAGTACGCGAATTGAAGCAGCGTCTTTTTGAGTTGGGCCTCCTGGGCAGCTCGAAATTCAACAACCAATACCAGGAAAGCACAGCAGAAGCGATTCGCCAGTTTGAGATTCAGAATGGCTTGCCTACAGACGGAATTGCAGACAGCCTGGTCCTTGAGCTAATATTTCAGGGCGCCAGTCCGTCTGTGATACTCAATGAACCGCAGGAAGAGGATACTGCCGGTGAGCAGATTGAAAGCATTGAACCGGAAGAGATAACAGCAGAAGAGGAAATTCAGGAATCAATCATCGGGGATGAGACAGACGAAATGATATCTGAAGATGAAAATGCCGTGCAGGAACAGGTCGATGAGGCTATAAGCGAAATTTTGGAAGATACAGAGACTAATGGCGGTTCATCCGAGGAACTGACAGCGGTGGTGCGCACCGGAAACAACGGACCGTTGAACATGAGGGAAAGCGCGGAGAAGAACAGCACTCTTCTGGAGCGGATTCCCAACAATTCCCTTCTGAAAGTGCTTGAAAAGGGGGATGAATGGACCCGCATCCTATACAATGACCTTGAAGGCTATGTGATGACTTCGTTCCTGGTTATTCAGAATCCATACGGCACTGAACCGCAGTTTAAAACGTTGAAGGTTGGGGATTCGGGGCTTGAAGTGATCCGGCTAAAACAGCGGTTCTATGAGTTGGGATATTTTCGCGGCAGCAGTTTCAACGATCAATACATGGAGAATACCGCGGAAACCGTGCGGCGCTTTGAAAAGCGCAATGGCTTTCCGGTGGATGGTATTGCGGATGAAGAGATGCAGACACTGTTGTTTTCAAACGATGCAAAGCGGCCGTGAGGTTGATTGCGATTCACAATCATGTCCGCCAGATAGGGTGAGTTATCACTAAGAATTTTATGGAAATGCTATGATAATTGACTCTCTTTCCGGCAAGCCGATTGTGGCTCTCATACTGGAGCTGTCAAAAATCAAAGACTGCGGGCTAATCATCGGCGACCTTATCGCGGAATAATGTGATCATGTGAGACTTGTATGGCATAGCGCAAGCATAAATTTTACTGTATATTGATATTGCTGTCTGTGTGAAAAAGAGTTTTGTTTTAGCAAACGAAGGAGAATTCATCCATGAAAACCATTGAACTGTCTATTAAGGAGTTTGCTGTTAATATTTTGCGTAAGTGGCCAATCGTGCTGGCGTTCGTGCTTGTGTTTGCCGTTTTATTGGGGGTACTGGGCGAAGGTCCCCATCATCAGCAGGTCCAAAACAAGCAGACTGAATATACTGCAGCGTTAGAAGAGTATGAAACTGCGATAACTAAGTATGAAAATGCGATGAAAGATTATATGAAAGCAGTCGAAACACAAAAGATTGATTTTGAAAAGGCATTGGAGGAGTACAATAACGCTCCTAAACTGAACGCAATCAAACTCAGTGAATTGAAAAAGGAAAGAGATGCAGTAAAATCATTCCTTGAAAACAGTTTTTTGATGAACATCGACCCGGATAACAAGCAGGTTGCAACCATATCAATACAAATGTCCGGTGATGCTGGTAATAGTTTGAATTCTACTACAACACGACAAATAAGTGAACGTTACTTTACTTTAGCTGAAGATGCACCTATTAAATTATTGTTTAACAGTTTTTCTCAAAATGAATATGATGAGAAATATTTGCGCGAAATGTATAAAGTTTCAAAAGGAACCTTTGATATTATTAGAATTGCTGTTTTTGGCAACAAGGATATCGATGCGGATAAATGTGTTCAGGCTGTTTATGATTATTTGCTGTCAAAACAGGAAGCGGTTACTGAGGGTTCAGGGATTAAGCATTCGATTTCTATACTAAGCAGGAGTGATTCTCGTGAAATTGATGCTTCGCTTAAAACTCTGCAAGTAAAGCAAAGGCAACAGTTGAATACTTTAGAATCTGAAATTGAAATATTGGAAGCAATTGTCTTGAAGAAGCCCGTGGAACCTGAAGCATTGCAACCACCAACAAAGCCTGAGCCACCGGAAGCGCCTATTAATTCTGTGTATAATTTTTTTTCACAGGCTCTTTATGGCATTGCCATTGGCATAGTTATCAGTGTTATTGTCCTATCCCTGTTTTATGTGCTGCGCTTGCCTGTCCAGCTTCCTGAGCAGATTCAGCGCCAGCTTGCTATCAGGTATCATGGCGGCATTAAAAAGCGGGGTAAAGTTCTGAACCCCGGGACAAAACTCGCAGGCAGCCTGCGTTTGTTGGATGAGGGAAAAGCAGTCGGGTTGATTGCAGCCAATATCAACGAGGTGCTTGGAGCACACAGGAAGATCCTTGTGACTGGCTCAGCTCCGGAAGGCGCTGTAAAAGCCTTTATAAAATCTATTGAAAAGGCACTCAACCGGGATGGTGTATCATTTGATTACGCGAAGGATGTCAATGCCGATGCGGAAGCAGTTTCCATGCTGTCAAACGCTGATGCTGTGCTGTTAGTTGAACGCCTTAACCACTCAAAGCTGAGGAAGGTCAATTATACAAAAGAGCGCATTGAGATGTCCGGAAAAGAAATCCTGGGGTATGTGCTTGTATAGGGAAATTTTAGGTGAAATTGAGTAAGCGAATGCGGAATATTGTTGGCTTCGTGCACAATACTGATGTATCTCTTGTGTGAATCATAAGTGGTGGATTTGCCTTAGTCTTCAATAAAATAATTGGAGTAATGTGTACGTTAAATATTTAAAAAGAGTTATTGATATTGTGATGGCGTTTTGCGGCATGATCCTGCTGTCACCAGTTTTTGCTGCAATTATTTTCGCTATAAAATTGGACAGTAATGGGCCTGCTTTCTTTTTACAGAAGCGTGTTGGAAAAGGCAAGAAATACTTCAATATCCTTAAGTTTCGGACAATGAGTACACGCACCCCCCACGATATACCTACCCACAAACTGCGCCATCCGGACAAGTACATCACAAGGGTCGGACGTTTCTTGCGTAGAACCAGCCTGGATGAACTGCCCCAAATCATCAATATCCTGAAAGGCGACATGTCCGTCATCGGCCCACGCCCGGCGCTCTGGAACCAGGATGACCTTGTTGCTGAGCGGGACAAATACGGCGCCAACGACATCCGCCCCGGGCTGACCGGCTGGGCGCAGATCAATGGACGGGACGAACTGGAGATTCCGGTAAAGGCCGCACTGGACGGGGAGTACGTTAGGCGGATGAGTTTTCTTTTTGACGTCAGATGTTTTTTTGGTACCGTCGTGTCGATTTTCGAGAGTAAGGGAGTTGTGGAAGGCGGCACGGGTGCACTAAAAAGCAAAGGGAAGGGAGAGACGGAGGTCAAGTGAAGAAGATACTAATCACGGGTGCGAACAGCTATATTGGCGGTTCCTTCGCTAAATACATGGAACGGTGGCCTGGGGAGTACCAGGTCGACACCGTGGATATGGTGGATAGCTCCTGGCAGGAAAAGAGCTTTGCCGGTTATGACAGCGTGTTCCATGTGGCGGGGATCGTGCACCAGGATTCTGGCAAGATAACTGAAGAGCGCAAGAAACAATATTTCAAGGTCAATACGGGTTTGACCGTCGAAACTGCACGGAAGGCCAAAACAGATGGCGCCCGGCAGTTTATTTTTATGAGCAGCATCATCGTCTATGGTGCCAGCGCCAAACTAGGGGAAACCAAGGTCATCACTCGGGATACCATGCCATCCCCTGCCGGGGCCTATGGCATGAGCAAGTTAAAGGCTGAGGAGGGTATTCTACCACTTGATGAAGAAAGCTTCCATGTATGTGTCCTGCGCCCGCCGATGATATACGGCCCGGGGTGTAAGGGCAATTATCCCTTGCTTGTAAAAGCGGCGCTGAAGCTGCCCTTTTTCCCGGATATCCAGAATGAGCGCTCCATGTTATATATTGGCAACCTCTGTGCTTTTGTAAAAGCAGCAGTTGATGAAGCATTTACTGGAATCTACTTTCCGCAGAACAGTGAATATGTCTGTACCAGCGAGATGGTAAAGGAAATTGCATTAGCACATGGCAGGAATATTCTGATGACCCAGGCGTTCAACCCGCTGCTGAGGCTGCTGTCGGGTAAGGTCGGGGTGGTAGACAAGGTGTTTGGGAGCCTAACCTATGACATATCATTAAGAAAAACCCACAGCAGCAAACTTGGTTCTTTTGATTTGGTTGAGTCAGTAAAAAGAAGCGAACAATGAAAAAGAAGGTTCTGTTCCTGGTTAACCATGATATCGTGATTTTTAATTTCAGGCTGGAGTTGGTTGAGCGGCTGCTTGAAGAAGGCCATGAGGTAGTGGTCTCATCACCTTATGGAGAAAGAATTGATGATTTGGTCTCCTTGGGCTGTGAATACCATCCCATTGAAATTTCCAGGCATGGCATCAATCCGATTGCAGATATTGCGCTTTACTTAGAATATAAAAGACTCATTTCTATGGTATCCCCAGACGTTGTGTTTTCTTATACAGTCAAACCAAACATCTATGGCGGAATGGCTTGTGCGGCTCTTAATCTTCCATATGTGGCAAATATTACCGGTTTGGGAACCGCACTGGAGAATGAGGGAATACTACAAAAAATTCTCACCATGCTGTATCGTTACGCGTTTCGAAAGGTACAGCGTGTCTTTTGCCAGAACGAAGAGAATCTTGCGTTTGTAGAAAAGCACAGGCTTGCAACTGATAAACTTTCCTTGATACCGGGATCAGGCGTCAATTTGGATCGATTCAGTGTTCAGCCTTACCCCAATAGTGATACGATTGAATTTGCTTTTATTTCACGCATCATGAAAGAAAAGGGAATCGTCCAGTACCTTGATGCCGCTAAAACCATTAGGGCTAAACATCCTAAGACGCGTTTCCATGTTTACGGTTTTTGTGAACAGGTATTTGAAGGTGAATTGAAAAGATTGGAAGAAAAAGATATAATCATATATCATGGATTAGTAAAGGATATGTCTTCTATTTATAGACAAATGAACTGTATTGTTCATCCAACTTATTATCCTGAAGGGATTTCCAACGTGCTGTTGGAGGCAGCCGCGAGTGCAAGACCTATCATCACGACGGACCGCAGTGGCTGCCGTGAAGTGGTAGAGGATGGCGTGAACGGTTTTATTGTTAGGCAGAAAGATAGCCAGGACTTGATTGAGAAGATAGAAATATTCCTTGCTTTTTCCTGGCAACAGAAAAGGGCTATGGGCTTGGCTGGAAGGGGCAAGGTGGAGAGGGAGTTTGATAGAAAAACTGTAATTGATTTGTATATTAGGGAAATGAACAGAAAGATAGAGAATGACGAGAATGCAGTTCAAAGTAGTAAGTTTAATTTGAGAGATGGATGAGTAAATGAGAAAAAAGGCAACAGTCTCAATATATCTGAGAAATTGTAACATAGTTCCATCAAGTTTTTATAGGATTACCCAATATGCAGTTCGGCTTGATGTTTATACTCGCATAAGGAATGCTCTACCTGATCTACTATATAAATATTATCAGAAATATGCCGACTCTAATAGTAAGTCAAGTTTAATCTTATTGCTTTTAAGTGGCATAATGTACATTGTAATGGTTTTTCGAATCATATTTTTTTTATCCATTGACATAATTTCCTCGCCAGATTATTTAGTCGTTTCAAAATGTTTCTGCCCAAGATACACACCGTTTATTTTGGGGTTATTCATTGATTGTGTGACCAATAAGACTGATTTTATTTGGGATTTTGATGATGATATCTTTACTAGTGGTGAGATCTCTATAAGGCAATCAAAGATTCTGAAAAAAAATAGCCGGAAAATTATTGTTTCAACAGAATATTTAAAATCACTGATAGAATTGACATATCAAGATAAAGTTGTTGTACTTCCCACTACTGATGGGAATCTTAATGACTTTACTCAGATGGAATTGGAGGAGAAAAGAAGAGAGACATTTTGTAAAAAAACTAAAATTGTTTGGGTAGCTACTGCATCGAATATTCCTCATTTACTTCCTGTTATGAAGGCACTTGATGATGCTGCCAAAGCCCTTCAAGTGAATTTTGGTAAGGAGCTAGAATTACTATGTGTATGCAATAAGCCAGTAAAATATGAAACTAAAAATTTAAAGCTCATCAATTTCGAATGGTCAAGAGATTTAGCCAAAGAGCAGATTTATAATGCCCATATTGGGATTATGCCTTTAAACAACACGAAATATGCTTTAGGGAAAGGCGGATTCAAACTTGTTCAATATATGTCAGCATGCCTTCCGGTCATCGGATCAAATGTAGGTTACAACTCGATAGTTATCAAGAGTAATTCGGGATACCTTCTAGATGATGAGTTCGATAAAAGCTCTTGGATAGATTGTATAATTGAACTTAGTGCTTCATATGATGTTTGGCTTAAATATAGTAGAGAATCTTTCTTAAATTGGATGGAGTATTTCTCTTTTGAAAAAAACCTTAGAACATGGCAAAATTTGTTAACTGTTAATAGCGCTGGTGAAACATGACAATATCAAAGAATTCAAAGTTTTTAATGAATGAATTATTAGCTTCGACAGCATTTAAAAAAGGAAAAATTGACGTAACAAGTCATCTATTTGTGCTTTATCTATTTTTTATGCTTTTTGGGCCTAAGATTTATACATATTTTGACACTGGCGTTATTTTGAATATAATTGTGTTTGCCTTTCTTTATTTAAAGAAAAAGATAGATTATCAAAAGGTCGTCCAATTGCAATGTTTCCAGAAGGAACAAG
>CAYGHY010000099.1:6766-10441 GCA_964349435.1 uncultured Oscillospiraceae bacterium | reverse complement strand
AAGGGCAAGGCCTTGTGAAGAAACCTCCATGACCACCTCCTCCACTCCTTCCTCTACCATTTTGGCAAAAATCTCCTGAAGATCCAGCGATTCTGGTGTTGTTCGCTCCGAATGCAGAACCTTGTTCCCTATTCTTGCACCTAATGTGCCTATTATTCCCACATTTCTGCCTGCAGCCTCAAGTATGGATTTAAGCATAAAAGTGACTGTTGTCTTGCCTTTTGTTCCCGTAATGCCTATCAGACTTAATTTGCCCGAAAGATGCCCATAAAACTTATCGGAAACAAATGCCAGTGCAAGACGTGAATTGTATGTTTTTACTACTGTATATTTTTCGGGAAGCTGTAAATCTCTTTGCGCAATAAATGCTGCGGCTCCGTTGTCCAGAGCCTGGCTGACGTAATCATGTCCGTCTTCTATCGTGCCGTCAATACAGACAAATAAAAAGCCTCTCTTAACCTTTCTTGAATCGTATGCTATGCCTGTTATATCAACATTTTCGCCGCCCTTTATGTCAAGAACATCAAGGTCCCTGATCAGTTCAGCCAACAGCATGTTTACCATCCTTTACTCAATATTATTTATGTTCTTAAAGTCCACTTCAACAATCTGCCCCTTCTCCACCATCGTCCCTGCTCCGAATTGCTGCTTAAAGACTACTCCTGTGCCGCTCACCTTTATATTTAGGTCTAATTGATACAGTGCCTCTTTTGCCTCCGGTATGGTTTTGTTTGTAAGATCGGGCATCTTTACTTTAAGTTGCTGTGCAGGCTTGTATGTATATAATATCACAACCGATTTTTCCGGCACAACGGCATCTGGTTTAGGCGTTTGTTCCACTACATTGCTCTTATTGTTACCATTTCCTTCTATTTTATAATTTAATCCGGCTGCTTTAAGTTTCTTCACAGCCTCGTCAACAGTCATATTCCTTGCTTCAGGCACAAGTACTTCCCTGCCCATGCTGCGCAAGTCTTCTTCAGTATATTTTCTTTCAACCTGCAGGTAATTAAGTATGTCCTCCATAATTTTCCCGGCCAGTGGCGCCGCAATGACGCCACCCATATACGAGTCGCCCTTCGGGTCGAAAAGCACTACCAATGTAACGATAACCGGATTATCTGCCGGAGCGAAGCCGCAGAAGGAAGCTATATGTACATCCTGCTGGGTGGTCTGGGAGGTTCCTGTCTTTCCGGCTATCCTGTACCCTTTTACATATGCATTGTTACCGGTTCCGTTGGGAGTTGACACAACGCCTTCCAGTATATTTCTTACAGTTTCGGAGGTTTTTTTTGATATGACAGTCCTGACTACCTCCGGCTCATATTTCTTAACCGTATTTCCGTCGGAGTCGGTCAATTCCTTTACTAGCCTGGGCTTCATCAATTTACCGCCATTCACAACAGCAGAATAGCCGCTGACAAGCTGTAATGGTGTTATAGTAAACCTCTGCCCAAAAGAAGCTACTGCCATGTCAATTTCCTTGGGTTTTCCCTGAAATATGGATTTACCCTCACCTTTGAGCTCAATTCCTGTTTTGTCTGTAAAACCGAAAGCCTTAACATAACTGTAGAAACGGTTCAGTCCCAGGCTTTGCGCTACTTTAACAAAGGCCGGGTTACAGGAATTGTATACTGCTTCACGAAAGGTTTCACTTCCATGTTCCCTGCCTCTTCTCCAGCAATAAATGGGCTTAGGCCACCCGGGCACCTTTATCGGATAGTCATTTGTCATAGAATCGGGTTTGACAACTCCTTCCTCAAAACCTGCTGCGGTTGTGAAGGTTTTAAACGTAGAACCGGGCTCATAGGTATCTGATATGCCCTTGTTTCTCCAAACGGTCTTGCTGAGTATATTTACAGAATCAGAACTTCTCTCTATCCAATTGGCCGCATCCAGTCCCTCAATTTTTTCAGGCAGCGCATATGGGTTGTTCAGGTCATAGTCCGGTTTTGATACAAGAGCTAAAATATCGCCGTTTCTCGGATCGAGTACTATTGCCACTGCTCCTTGCTTAACTTTGTAGTCTTCAATAGCTTTGTCAAGTGACTTTGATGCAAGATACTGAATAGTTTCATCAATAGTGAGCACTACATTGAGCCCATCCTCTGCATCAATGCGCTTTTCGGTTTCCAAAGGTATTGCTCTGCTCTTAGCATCCACTTCACTGAGTATCTTGCCAGGTGTACCTTTCAGGTATTTTTCCATCACGTCTTCTACACCACCCTGGAGACCCTGATTGTCATCTCCAGTAAAGCCAAGTACATGTGATACAAGATTGCTGTTGGGATAATACCTCTTTGCATCTTCATCGATATTTATACCCTTTACATTTTTTTTGGTTATCCATCTTCGTACATTATCCTCGGTTTCTCTACTTACCTTACGCTTTATCGTAACATAATTGACTTTTTTGGTTATCAATCTGAATATTTCATTCCTGTCCATATTCAATAGCGGAGCCAACCCATCTGCCACCTCATCAGCTGTTAATTTTGAGTTGCCGCCGATCTCACTAGGTTTGCATGTAATTGTAGCAACTTGTACACTGATTGCCAGTTTTTTGCCATTCCTGTCATATATAGTACCTCTAATGGGACTGATTGTTCTGCCTTGGTTTTGCTGTATAAAAGCTTTTTTTTGAAGCTCACCGCCCTGAACAAATTGTATGTATGCCAGCCGTCCAATA
Source organism: uncultured Oscillospiraceae bacterium (assembly GCA_964349435.1). Lineage (GTDB taxonomy): Bacteria > Bacillota > Clostridia > Acetivibrionales > DTU013 > CAYGHY01. The sequence goes on along the minus strand of CAYGHY010000099.1, from coordinate 7,752 downwards.
AGCACTGCAACAACCACCGAAAATGCCACCAGCATTATAATCAACCGTTTTTTCAGCGCTAGGCTTGATGCAGCCAAAATGATTCCCCCTTATACAGCGAAAATTCCCTCACTTCACAAAAACAACAAATGCCAAGAAAATTTTCTTCGCATATAACCAAAACCCCGAATTCCCATACCACAAAAAAAGACTATAGACCGTGTAAAACGTTATTTTACACTCCTCCACAGTCTATGTGCTGTTCCTGGGTTTGCGTTATGCATATCCCAATCCAGTGTGTCCGAAACGCCACACTACTCAAAAAGCCTTACCAGTCCGGCCGCCTTGCTGATGAATATCTGTAAGATATTGCCGCCATTTTCGCTTATTTCACCCGGTGTGTTCATTACCATGGTATAATCGTTTCTAGGTACTTTTATATAGACAATCTGGCTTTTATCAGGCACCTGCATTCCAAGTCTGATTTCTGCTGTCTCTTTAATTTCGGCCAAATCTGTTTTAGTCTCTATTTGAACCTTAAGTATCGAATTTTCGTTCCGTAATTCATTGTATGTTTTTTCACTTTGGTTAATCTTGTAGCTTAATTGTGTAATTGCAGCAAATCTGTACACAACCATAAGCCCTGCAATCAGCACAGCCAGAATGGATAATACTAGCTTGAGCTTGACTTTTCTATTGTTCTTATAGCGTTTTTTCGCCTTCAGAACTGTATTTTCTTCATATACATCGTACTGGAGTTGTCTTGCGTTTGCTCCCTGTACATAGCCATAATCATTCTGTATCAATTGTATTCACCTCGACTATGATTTATGATTATACTGCAAAAGCCAATATTTAACTAAAAATGATTTTGCAGTGTATCATTAAGGCAATCTAGTACATCAATACCGAGGACCGGCCGTTTGGACAGCCCTCGGCATAGTCTTTTCATTTGTAAGATTTATCTTTTGTAGGCTCTATCTTTTGTATGCTTTGTCCTTTGTAAA
>CAYGHY010000099.1:0-6666 GCA_964349435.1 uncultured Oscillospiraceae bacterium | reverse complement strand
AAATCAAACCCTCGTAGCCGTTCTAAGCTTTGCACTCCGCGATCTCGGATTTTGAGCGACTTCTTCTTCCGATGGCAGCATGGGCTTTTTTGTCAATACCTTTAGTTCCTGTTTTTTGTCGCACACACACACCGGAAATGATGGCGGGCATGTACATAGCTTTTCTCTTGCCTGAAATTCATTCTTTACAATTCTATCCTCCAGCGAATGAAAGGTTATAACACTAAGTCTTCCACCCTGTTTTAGTACCTGTACTGAGCCGTCTAGTGCCTCCTTAAGTGCAGCCAGCTCATCGTTCACCGCAATCCTAAGTGCCTGAAATGTCCTCTTTGCAGGATGGGGGCCGATCCGTCTCGCCTGAGCCGGTATGGCCGCTTTAATAATGTCCACAAGCTGTCCCGTCGTTTGTATTGTGTCATCTTCCCTGGTCTTTGCAATGAAGGCAGCTATTCTTGCAGCCCAGTTCTCTTCTCCATATTTCCGTATAATGTCCGTTATTACCTTTTCGTCGTACGTGTTTACAATTACTGCCGCATTAAGTTCCTGGGTTTTATCCATCCTCATATCCAGTGGTGCGTCATGCTGATAGCTGAAACCCCTGTCAGCTTCGCCGAGCTGGTAGGAGGATACTCCGATATCCAATAATACTCCGTCTACGCCTTCTATACCATGCTGTCCAAGCAACTGAACCATATTCCTGAAATTGCCCTTGATCAATACCAATCCTGCTTTACCCTGCACTTGTCGAAGCCTTTTGCCTGAAACCTCAAGAGCCGTGTCATCCTGGTCAATTCCCACAAGAGTACCCTTGTCCAGTTTTTTAAGTATCTCCAGAGAATGTCCTGCTCCTCCTAATGTACCATCTAGGTAAATACCGTCACTCTTAATATTCAAGCTTTCAATACATTCTTTAAGTAAAACCGGTCTGTGACTAAAATTCATTAACTATCCCTCAAAGTAAGCCATCCGTCATATGCCCAGCATCGCCATCGTCTTGGCTATGCTGTCCGGGCTGAGGCTATCATCCTTGATGTATTTTCCCCACTTCTCCTTGCCCCATACTTCAACCCTAGTTCCTACTCCAATGATGCTGATATCCTTTTCAAGTTCGGCATGGGTTCTGAGCGCCGGCGGCACAAGTATGCGGTAATTCTTGTCTAATTCGCATTCCGATGCTGTTGAAAAGAAAAATCGGTTAAATGCACGTGCACTATTGTCTGAAAGCGGTAGTGTCTCAAGCTTGCTAACTAAACTATTCCACTGTGCCTCTGAGAAAATGAAAAGACATTGTTCAAGACCTTTGGTGATCATAAATTTCACACCGAGTTCTTTCCTGAAGGAAGCAGGAATAATCACCCTGCCCTTTGGATCTATCGTATGTTGAAATTCACCATAAAACAATTATTTCACCTCACATTGACTCTTATCCAGCCACTTTCACCCACTTCACTCCACTTATCTTCTATTTTAGACCAAGTCTTAATAAATATCAAGATATAATTCAATTTTGTTTTGAAAGATAGGTAAATAGTCCTAGAGAAAAAAGGCTGACATACGGAACTGAATAAAATCAGAATCCATATGACAGCCTTTTTGCTTTTTCCTAACCCATGTGTCAGACTTTTTGTTTTTTTACTGGGAATTGTTAAAGATGGCCTTCTTACGCCGCATAGATACACTTAGCAATATTCCGACATTCAGGTAATTTGCAATGAGCGAACTGCCTCCCTGACTTACGAACGGAAGGGGTATGCCTGTTACAGGCAGTACACCGATGCTCATGCCGATATTTTCAATAAAATGGAAGCCCAATATGGAAGTGATGCAGATTACCATTAACGACCCATAAACATCTCTCGAATTCATAGCGATATAGATACATCGGAATAGTATGAAAAAGATAATTGCTATAACAATCATTGAGCCAATGAAGCCCATCTCTTCTCCTATAACAGAAAAAATAAAGTCAGTTTGCTTTTCCGGCACATTAAAGCTGCTTGCCGCCGAACTGTTGTTCTGTGTCTGCAAGCCGTTGAACAGGCCTTTCCCGAAGAGTTGGCCAGACCCGATTGCCATCTTGGAGCGGTAAACCTGCAGGCCAGTATCCAGCAAGTCGGTTTCAGGAAAAATAAAGGTCATTATCCTCTCCTGAATGTGCGGGTATTCCTTCGGAATAACTAAAAACCATAAAACAGGTGCTGTAGCAGCAAAAGTGGCCAGTGTAATGATAAAATACCTATACGGTATGCCGTAAACAAAAAGCATAACTACGAATGCAAATATAAATACCAATGAGGTACCTATGTCACGTTGAAGCATAACCAATGCTATTGGAATAACAGTATAGATTGTCAGCTTTACCACATTTTTCCCTATTTGCTGTCCTTCCTTCATACGCTCAAAAAATAGTGGCAACACAACCGCAAATGCAACTTTCGCCAACTCAGACGGTTGAAAGTAACCGATTAAGGGGACTTTGAGCCAGCTTTGACTGCCGTGTACCTCCTTGCCTATAACCAATACCAAGCCTAGCAAGATTATACTGGCTATATAGAGTATAATCCCTAGTGTTTTAAAGTCTTTGTAATCTATTGCACTTACTACAAACGCCAGCACAATACCAATAGCAAGGCATATCACCTGTTTCAGCAACGTTTCGGTCAGCCCCGGTTCACCAATGGCGCTGTTTAAAATAGCAATACCGATAAACGACAGCAACAAAACTGCAACAAAAAGCAGATAGTCAAACTGTTTCACATAATTTGTACCTTTGGTCTTCTCAACAAAATACATTGTATTCATCCTGGCATTCTATATTCAAAAAGGGGCCGTTGTGTGTATTGTTATCTATATGAACACTAAGTATAGTTATTCTTATGAAAAGTAACAATTAGCTCGTCTAACTTTACACTTGTTTTGTATATCTCTTTAAAGCTTGCTCCCAGTTCTATAAGTTTGCCCATTTCAATCTTTAAAGCCGTAATTTGCGCCTTTACGTCTTGCAATTCCACCTTAGCTCTCCTGTTCAGGTATTTCATCATTCTTGTCCTTTACTTTTTCAACACGTTCCTCTTCCTTCATTTTCATTAACAGTGAGCCAAACTCGCTCTGTCCCGGAACAGTCGGTTCTTCACCCGCCTCTTTCGCCTTTTTCACCCGTCTGTATATGAACAGTGAAGTAAACACCAGTACAAGCAAAAACGACAAAAGCCGTGAAGCTCTAAAACTCCCCAGCATCAGGCTGTCTGTCCTCAACCCTTCTATAAAGAATCTTCCTACCCCATACAGTGCAAAATACAGGAACATTACATCTCCCGCCAGCTTCTTCCTTTTCCTGCAATATATAAGAAACAGAAAAACAGCAATGTCCCAAAGCGATTCGTATAAAAATGTTGGATGAACTCCCCATTTTGACAAATCAATGTTCCCCTGTAAATTAGTCAGGTATTCATTTGGAACACTCCCATTCATCCGCCAGGGAAGGATCGTCATTGTGCCGAAAGCCTCCTGGTTTATAAAATTACCCCAGCGCCCGATACTTTGTCCAAGAATTACATATGGTACAGCAAAGTCAGCAAGATGCAGAAACGGTATCTTCTTCTTTTTTGCATACAGCATGGCTACCAGAAATGCGCCGATCACTCCGCCATATAGCGCCAGTCCGCCGCTTCTGATATCTACGATATCAATCAGATTGTCTTTATACTCATTCCAGCTGAAAATTACATAATAAAGCCGAGCAAAGATAATCGAGCTTGGAACTGCCAGCAGCACCAGATCAAGTATGCTGTCCGGTTCAATATCATATTTCTTACAGCTTCTCACAGCCAGTACAACTGCCACCAGAAATGCCAGCGCAACGACAATGCCATACCAGTAAATTTTTTGTCCAAATACTCTAAATGCCCAAATTCTAATTTCGAATTCCAGACCCCACAAACCCGGGAATTGAACACTCATCGCTAACCTCCTCTAAACAGGTTTTATAACAGAAAGAGCAAGATTCTCCTGATTGAAATGCTCTTCAAATACCCTGTTAATATACTCAAAAGTTATTTTATCATAAACCTTCAAATAGTCAAACATGTTTACGCCTTTAAAGTACACAGATATAAACGAATGTGATACCCTTTCCACAAAATTCAACTGCCTCATATACCTTCCAAGCATTGCCCCGGTGAGTCTCTCGCATGTATCCCGCTCAAGACCGCGTTTTTTTATTTCATGCACTGTCTGGCAAAATCGTTCTCTTACCTTTCCCGGATCTGGAGATTCGCCACCCAATGCAGAAAATGCATACCCTTTTTCAATGGTAAAATCAAATTCAAAGGTAGAATTGATCAATCCCTCGCTATATAACTGTTCGTACAGGTTTGAGCTTCTCCCTGTCACCATATCCAGCAGCAGCTTTACTGCAACCTCGCGTTTCAATAATTCTGTTCCGATCCCATCAAGCCTATTGTCCCTGTAACCCATCTGGAAAATAGGCTTGGACACTTCCAGAGACTGCTCAACATAACACATATTGATCGTTTCAGGCTCCTGAGGGGATATTCTGCTTATCTCATTCCTTGCATCTGTTTTTTCCAGAGCTGACTCCACCTGTTTGAAAACACTCTGGGGTTCCACATCTCCCACTACAAGAATCACCATGTTTGATGGGTGATAAAAGGTATTGTAGCATTTATAAAGCGTTTCCCTGTCAATCTTGCTTATACTCTCTGCTGTACCGGCGATATCTATTCTTACAGGCAGTTTGCTATAGAATGCACCCAGAAGATTGAAAAATACTCTCCACCCGGGATCATCCTGGTACATCATGATTTCCTGCCCAATGATCCCTTTTTCCTTGTTTACACTTTCTTCAGTGATATAAGGATTTTGTACATAATTCAGCAACAAACTTAAATTTTCTTCAAAACGATCTGTGCAGGAAAAAAGATACACCGTCTGGTTAAAGCTTGTGTAAGCATTGGGATTGGAACCAAGTCTAGAGAATTTGTCCATCACGCTTCCATCTTTTTGTTCAAAAAGCTTGTGTTCCAGAAAATGTGCAGTTCCATCCGGCACCTTTGTCAGTTGGGTATCTCCCGGTATTATAAATTCATTATCGGTGGAACCGTAATGGGTGGAAAAAGTGGCATACTTTTTGGAATATCCCTTCTTTGGTATTACAAAAGCTTTAAGGCCGCTGCTGTGTTTATATTGATACAATACCTCACCGGCTTTATCGTAATTGATCCTGTCTATCTTCATCCATCCGTCTCCTCTATTTATTTATTTATTCTACTCTTGCCTCGGCGCTGTGAGAAAATACACAGTATCAAGTGTTATTTCAGAGGCAACTCGAACAATTTCACCAATCGTAACACTATTAACCTTTTCGATTATATCATTGAAATTGTCATTGGTGCCTGATACTGTCTGACTGAGGTAGAAGTCAACAATACTCATCTGATTGTCTCCAAGAGATTTTATACCGGTTTCCATATTCTTTACCGTTGCCTCGAGCTCTTGCTCTGTTATGATTCCACTTTTGATTTCGTCCAGCTGCTTCAGTATTATTTCCAGTGCTTTATCTTTTTTATTAAACTCAACACCACTGCTAATGACCATAAGCCCCTTGAACTTCTCAAGCCGAGAGAAAGCATAGTAGGCAAGACTTGCCTTTTCCCTGACATTCTGGAACAGTTTGGAATGTATGCCTCCTCCAAGTATACCGCTATACACCATTAATGCTTTGAAATCATCGCTGTCGGGAGCAATATTAGTACGAAAACCAAGGCATAGCTTGCCCTGAGTAATGTTCATGGTTTCTGTCACCTGTTTGACATCGGTTTCCTGTTTCTTGGAAAAGCCGCTATAAATTGGTTTTATATCTTTGCGTGACATTTTGGATAGGCACTCTACCACCATATCTACCTGTCTGTCATTAATACTTCCAGCCAGATAGACCCGTAATGGTAATTTCTCCGATACATTCGTGTAATGGTTTGTCATTTCCTCGGAATTAATTGCTTCCAGATCCTCGACAAAACCATACTCACAGATGCCATAGGGTTCATTCCTGCAAACCTCCTCAAGGCACCTCTCAATGCTGTACTGCATTTTGTCATTTACTCTGCTTTCAATTAGCATCCTCAGTTTATCCTTCTCCTGAACAAGGTAGCTCTCGTTAAAACGACCATTTTCGAACGCAGGCCTGGCAATAATGCTGTATAGCATGTCAAAAGCGGCAGCAAATGAATCTTCACCATCAGGTATGTATTGTTGTGACAGGAACTCCGTATGAAACTGAATAATATGCCATTCGCCCTTTTTGGCGACACCACAGTCAAAGGTTGCGCCATAAAGTTTTTCAAGCTGCACGGTAATGTCCTTAAACGTTGGATACGCCTTACATCCGCGCCTCAACACAGCAGGCAGCAAAGCGTTTTTTGTCACGTTTTCTCTGGTCAGATTATCCATAAAAAAGAAATGAATACTGCTTGTTTTAAATTTGTCTGCGTTAATCCTATAGATGTCTATGCCGTTAAAAGAAGTTATTTTAAAAACTTGTTCGGTAATTAACACATTTCCCATTCATACCTTCCTTTCCAATGTTACTGTAATTTCGTCGTATATATATGACTTGTTGCTCCAAATCTTTTTCATTCTTCATTAATA
>CAYGHY010000098.1:0-10607 GCA_964349435.1 uncultured Oscillospiraceae bacterium | reverse complement strand
AGGACCCCACGCTGGCCGGGCGCGGGATGGCCAGCCGCTTCCTGTGCTGCCTGCCCCAAAGCCGGGTGGGGAAACGCACCCTGGCGGGCATTCCCGCGGACCCCATCGTGATGGAGCGTTTCGATCTGCGCCTCAAGGAGATCCGTTCCAGGCAGGGGTACACGGAGCAGACGCTGAGCCCGGAGACCTATGCGGCCTATGACCAATGGTTCCAGGAGATCGAGAAGTCGCTGGCCCCCGGAGGCGAACTGGCGGAAAGAATCCTGCCGAAATTGATACAATTTGACGATTCACAGGAGACAACCGCTTAGGTAGGTGCATATTGGAGGTGGGTGCAATGACATGCAAATATGACGCCCAAGGCCACGTCGCCCCAAGTCAGCTCAGAGTTTATCGATGTCCTCTCCTCAATGCGTATACTTCTTAGAACCACGTCTACTATCCAGGTTTGACAAGGGATAATGCTATTGCCGCATCAAGATAAAGTGTATATAATGATCAAAATATAGTCCGTCAGTCGAAAATATGCCTTTGTTGAGGAATCAAGTGCGAAAGAGGTAAGCATGCCCACACCAGCTAATGAAATAGACCATACAGTCAGCAAGGTGAACGAGTATCTTTATCAGTGCACTCAAGCGCTTACCACGTGGTTGAATCAACGATTACCTCGTCTTTCAGCATCCTGGTGGAATGATAATGTTCTTGAAAAGCTTAGTTTCCATCAAAGAAAGCGAGTAGAGGAAGAAAAATTCGACAAGCTAAGTGACTTGGATCTGTCGGCTTTGCTGCGAATTACTGACAAGAATTGGTACGAGCTAAGTGGTTTGTTCTATCTTCGGCAAACAGATCGTGATTGTGTCCGTTCAATGATTGCGGTTCGTAATACTTGGGCTCATTGCTCAGGGATTATGCCAACTAAGCAAGCAACTCTTCTAGATCTGCAATCAATTTCTGATTTTTTATCGTTCTGCAATGGTCCACAGGAAACCCTAACACAGGTTGAGCAATATAGAGATTTATATGCAAGAAGTGAGGTTGTTCCATCAAAGGAATCAAGTACTCTTGTCACTAATACTATCCCTGTAGAACCAACATCGCCAATCATTTCTGCAATAGCAGAAAAGGAGGCGGTATATCTTGTTAGTAACCCGGATATCATCGGGATAGTAATGACAGTTAAGAAGGTCGGGAACTCAATAAAATATGAAGTGTTCATTGATGGAACAATCAGAACGTACTATGAGGGACAGCTTGCAAAGAAGGAAACAAAGCAAGATTTCGAGGCTATTCGACTGGACGAGCTAGCGAGCTTCTTAACAGCTTTTCAGATTAATAATCCATCCAATAGTGACTTGTATTCACTTAATTCCTCCCGGATTGATTTTGTTCCATACCAATTCAGACCAGCCCTAAAGATCATCAAGTCAGACACCCCTAGGATTTTGATTGCTGATAGTGTAGGTGTTGGAAAAACAATCGAAACGGGTTTGATCATCAAAGAACTCCAGGCAAGATCAGAGCTAAAGAATATCTTGGTCATATGTCCCAAGCCGCTTGTAAGTGAACGGAAATGGGAACTGGAGATGAAAAGATTCGATGAAGAGTTCTTACCCATTGATGGTCCTTCACTCCGCCATATTGTCTCCGAAACTCATCGTGATGGTGAATGGCCTCAGCGATACTCTAAGGCAATTATCCCATACTCACTCTTGACAAACGATTTACTGTTTGGGAAAGGTGGCAATCGAAAGAAAACCAACTTCGGCCTAATTGATCTTGACCCTTTGCCTAATTTTGATATGGTCATTGTTGATGAAGCACATCATATAAGAAATAGTTCTACACAAGCGTACGCGGCAGTAAAGTATTTTTGTGACTGTGCTGATTCTGTTGTCTTTCTTACTGCAACACCTCTACAGACTAGTGATGATGACTTGTTTACCTTACTCAATGTACTACGTCCGGATGTCATCCTGGATAAAGATACCTTCCGAACAATGTCCGCCCCGAATGAGTATGTTTCTTTAGCGGTTCATTCCTTGCGTACAATGGAACGGGGATGGCAGTTCAAGGTAAAAGAGAGTCTTGAAAAGATAAGAACGACTGACTGGGGCGCGAATGTTGTCTGTCAAAACCCCATATACCAACGAACACTGTCATTGCTTTCAGAAACAGATATGACACGAGAACAAAGAGTTCAACTTATGACGGATATAGAAAGCCTTCATAGTCTTTCTGGCATGATTACCCGTACTCGGCGACAAGACATTCAAGATTTTTGCATTAGACGTACCTTTACAGTTGAGTCTTCTTTTACCGAATACCAAAAAACTCTACACGATGAATTACTTCTATTTGAAGCTAAAGCTCTAGCATTGACGCATGGAAATTCGAACATCAGATTTATGATGACGACAATCATGCGGCAAGCGGCAAGTTGTGTATTCGGCCTTGCTCCATTTATCAGGGGAATTGTACAGAGACGATTTGCGCAAATATTTGATGATCCAGATTATGATATCGATAATGAAGATGACGTACAGACAATAGCAACGATTGAGCAACTATCCAAGAACGTCTTGCATCTTGCAGAGGAGCTTCCAAACCACGATCCCAAATATGAGTCGATGCTAAAAGCGATACAAGAAAAACAAAATTTTGAAAACAATAAGGTTATTCTGTTTTCTACATTTAGGCATACGCTTAGTTATCTCCACGAGAAACTTACCCTTTCAGGCTATCGAGTCGGGCAGGTAGATGGGAGCGTTGGAGACGACGACAGAATTGCCCTTCGAGAAAGATTTGAGCTTACTAGAGAAAGCAGTTCCGCAATTGATATTCTTCTTTTTACCGAAATAGGTAGCGAAGGTCTCGACTATCAGTTTTGCAATATGATGATCAACTATGATTTGCCATGGAATCCAATGCGAATAGAACAAAGAATTGGCCGCATTGACCGTCGAGGACAGAAGAGCGATGTAGTTAGCATTTACAACATGATAACCAGTGACACAATTGATGCTGATATTTATTTCAGATGTTTACAGAGAATCGGCGTATTCGAAAAAAGCATAGGTGATTGTGCAGCAATTCTGGGCGACGTAAATCGAGAAATCAATGCAATAGCATTCTCTCCAGAATTGTCGGAAAATGAAAGAAGGGAAAAATTAGAGCAGATTGCAGATAATGAAGTTCGAAATGTCCACGAGATGCAGCAACTTGAGGAGAGCGAAAAGCAGTTATTTGGGTTTAATCTTTCTGAACTGGCAATAAGCAAAGAAATTCAAGCAGCAGAGAATCCTTGGATAAATGCTGAATACCTGCAGAGCATGATATATTCTTACTTGAATGCACGACTAGGTGATGGATCCTACATTCACGGTGAATCATCGCTCAAACAACTACGTTTATCGCTTCAGTCTAGAAGCACTTTACTTGAGGACTTCAGGCTTATTCAAGGCGATAAGAATGCTACTAAGAAAAAATGGGAATCATACTTACGCGGTTCTAAACCAACACTCACAATAACCTTTGATTCTGATACTGCCAATGAACACCGAACTGCGCTATTCATTACAACTACTCATCCCCTGTCTAAACAAGCAGCAGAGTACTTTAGAATGGATAGTGTCCTGCATATAAGTTTGTCGCTTAACAGTAACACATATCCTAAGGGATGTTATCCATTCGCTCTCTACTCCTGGCAGTTCGTGGGCATAAAGCCACAGAGCGCAATAGTATCTGTTTGTAAAAATCCCAGATTACAGTCAGAAGTGGTAGAAATAATCCAACAGGCAAAAGACATAGCGCTCGCAGCCGATGACTCGATTGTTGAGCAATGGAGGGAACTCGAAGAAACTCATTATCAACTGTGGGATGTAGCTAAACAGAAGTATAGGGCAGAGGCTGAGTCAATCGCACTGTTCAGGCTTGAAAGTCTCAATAATAATTTCCGTAACCGAAAGATGCGAGTGGAAAAAGAACTTGAGGGGACAATGAATGAAAACATAGCTCGTATGAAGCAGCGTGAACTTATTAATCTTGTTGCTCGCCACGAGGATAAGGTTCGCACAATAAACCAAGACACTAGAAAGGCAGACATTCATATCCGCCTTTTAGTAAATGGGTTGATATCGATAAATAACTATTAACTGTCTTCTGTTACATCATATTGTATCAGAAGTCTGAAACGAGGAGCTTCAGATGAGTTTAGGTCTAATTTTGAAGGATTTTGCCGGAAAAACATCTGGTGATATCACGATCAACCAATTGAAGATATTGCACGAAGAACTTCAGAAAGTTAAGACGCAAGATCTGGTAAGTATTGATGACCATATAGCTTATCTAAATGTTCTTCGTTCATTTCGGTTAGCAAATCTTGAGAGCACTAACTTAGTTGGAAAAAACTTCTTATCACAAATTACTTCTCTATTAGGTGTAGGGGAGGACGGTGTATATTCTAACAGATTTCGTTTCCTATACGAATTAATACAAAATGTCGATGATTGTGATTATCGAAATCAGGAAACACCTATGCTCGATATCCGTTTTAGCGATATCGATAATGTAATTGAACTTACATATAACGAGTTGGGATTCACTCCCCAAAATGTGTTTGAAATAACAGCAATCGCAGGTGGCACCAAAAATCAAGACGAGACCAAACTAGAGATTGGTGAGAAGGGGATCGGTTTTAAGTCAGTATTCGGAATTGCCGAAAGCGTGCTGATACAGAGCGGGCTGTTCTCCTTTTCTCTTGAAAAAAACCAGTTCACAGTACCGCAACCTCAATATGGTCAGGAATTTGATGGCGTAGCCGGAACTAGAATGACCTTAAAACTGAAGGATAAATTTGTTCATGACATTTATCAGGAATTAGTTGAGTTATATTCGACACCTTCTGCGTTGCTTGATAGAAACCCAGTGCTTTTCCTTAACAAGTTATTATCCATTAGATTCTATGTGGATGATTCATTCCGATATATTGTTTTCACAGCTTCCAGGAAAGGAACTGAGAGGTTTGGAGAAGAAATTCTAATTTCTGCGGATATTGCTCATCCAAACAAGCAGGAAGTTCATAATTCAATCCATTGTTATCGCTATAAGGTTAATGTTGACTTTGATAGCGACGCATGTCTAGCTAGGTATGGAGACAAAAAACTATATAAAAGCAAGCGACACCAAATCATTGGAGTCGTCCCTCAAGTAGTCGATATTACAAAATTCGGAAAGAGGGGTGTTCTGTATTCATTTCTCCCTACGCAAATTAAGCTTACGCTCCCATTGTTGCTGCATGTCCCATATAAGCTTGATGTCTCCAGAGAATATGTTGATTCACAAAATGGTAACAAGTGGTTTGCGGATACGAATAAATACCTCTCGGCTTTCTTCTACAGTCTATATTCAAGTTTATCATCTGTTGTTAAAGCGCAAATAGTCAGTTATCTTCCAGCAAGAATCCAGTACTTTTTTGGTGATGAACATGAAAAAGGTAAATGTCTAAGGATTCCTTTACTAAGAGGTGACATTTTATCTCACTTGAGTCTATTTTGCTGTGCGGATGGGGTTTTTAGAAAAAGTGAAGATGTAACTTCTTTTTTGGACCTTGATGAGCAATTCAATCCTATAGAGATTCACAATCTTCTATCAATACAGAAGGCACTATTTATCAGCCCCATCCATCGGAATCTTTCTGGCTTTGGTATTGAAGTGATTAGCGATGCATATAGTCGCTTACTTCGCCAGGCTATTCATAATCCATCGATTACTGCTCGTGCATTCGAGATTCTGACAGCAAAAGGTATAGACTTAGAACGTGAAATTGCCGATATGGTACCATTTACGATTCTACAAGAGCAGGAAGTTGCTGTACTTGGCTGCAATACAATCATGACCGCTCTGCAAACGATAGCGCAAAAACACATCAAGACGGGCAAACTACCTCCTTACGACTGGGCTGGCGCAATGGAATCCGTGCAAGAACCGTTGCTCAACATCATCTCAAGTATACTTGAAGATCTCGACCCAAAAGTCAATGTAGTAAAAAAGTACATTGACAACATAAAGTTGAAGATATTTTCATCAAAACATGTTGAAAAAGATGACTACTTAGCCTGTAGCAACACGTTGATTCTATCAAGTGCTCTTCCTTTAAGTTCCTTTTCCTCCTTTGCAGAAGCTTTTGGCATGAAGTCGATGACGGCGCAACTCAGAATGAGACAAGAGTCAATTCGACTCGATGATTTAGTCCTCGATGAAAAGATAAGCAGTGAAGATTTTTTAGTTTCTTTGCGAATTGTACGCAAAAGCGTTATGACAATACTTGGTAATAGTTACAATAATTATGTGAAACTGGTCAATGATGCCGGCGTCGATCAAAATAGATTTATCAAAGAATTAATTCAAAATGCTGACGACTGTAATTTCTCAAATCCCGAAACTTTGGCAAAATTTTCTTGCCAATTCTCTGACAGTTCACTCATCACTCGATGCAATGAGGATGGATTCTCAAAAGAAAATGTAAGGTCAATTACTGCAATCGGCGAATCCACAAAGAAACGGATATTGGACAGTAGCAGCATTGAAAAAATCGGTGAAAAGGGTGTTGGTTTTAAATCTGTGTTTAGTGTAGCCTCTGAAGTAGACATACACAGTAATGGATTTCACTTTGTCTTGAGAGATGATCGTCCAACCTTGCCTGAGAAGATCGATCCGCGTGATTCAAAACACGAAACAGTCATGCTGTTTCGAATGAAGAAACCATATACTAACAAATATTTTACTGAGGCAAATGTTCTTGAGAATTGCTTGTGTCTTAGAAAGTTAAAAGTGTTAAAGCTCGGGACGATTGACATTACTATTAAGGATACCGAAGACAGTCGAACTGTTGTAATTAACGGAGCTAATTACGTATTCTATAAATATACGCACAGTTTTACTGTTGTTGATGAAAAAGCATTAGCTAGTAGACAGGGTTCTGAAAGGTACATCAATCCGAGTCAGAAGATAAATATATATGTCCCGTCGAATAATGCAACTAAGAGAGCACTTAGTAGGCGCCTCTTGTATTGCGGACTACCTACATCGATAATCCAGAATGTTATGCTTATTTTCGATGCGCCTTTTGAAACATCAACTTCACGCGAAAATATAATCCATAATTCGTGGAATGCAGTTGTTCGCAACGAATTATACAATGCATATTTCGGTTACCTGTATTCTATTCGAAACGAGAAGAAGAACGATCTTTTTGTACATGTCAATCTGGAAAATGGGCTCTTTAGTGATGCATGGCTTAACGACTACCGTGTGGTTGAAAGATTAGCAAGCGAAGAGCTGGTGAATATGGTTGATGGTTCCTTTAAATCTCCCAAAAAAGAAAGGTGCTTGGTTTATCCTGATGTGTGCTTGTACTCGTTGAACAAATCCAGCAACACCCCAAGCACTAATATTGTGAATATGGCTAGACCATTAATCTATATATGGGAAAGAATTGGCTGTAAGGCTGTAAGTACTTCAGAGATATTCGACAATATTGAGCAAGCAATCAACTCAAAAATGATGCTTGACGATGATTACCGCAAACTGCTGTATTCATGGTTGATACAAAACAAACAGCGGATAGTTTCAAATACAACTATTTTACTCAGGCTAAGAAAGTTGCCCATGATTCCAGCCAAACCGTTAGTGGGGCAACAACCCGCCTTCATATCGTCTGGAAATGAAGTCTATTATGGGCAAGATACTAATTCCTCGCCAGAGTACTATTTACTCATGGAGAACCTGATGAGCGTTTCTGATTATAATCAAATATTCCTTGATCCAATACCGCGAATGGATATCAGGCTTAAACAATCCATGTACAGGGATAAGATAATAAAGTGGATTAGTAGCCTTGATAAAAAAGAAGCCGCAGACCGTCTGCTTTTTGAGTTTAATCATAATCGCGGAATGATAGAAACATGTCAGAATGAACTGAGAGGGCAAAAAGAAAGAATTCCGGTTAAGTACATGGATGGAATGTATGACGTTGGCAATAAATTCTTGCCGTCAATTGGAAACTATATTTTTCAAGGCAGTATTATTCAATCCCTATTAGTTGACCCAAAATTTCATGCATTTTCCGAATTCTTGGGGTGCAGTAGGATTTCCAACATTCACTATGACGATATTGATATTCAAATTGAGGATAGTATCTCAAACGAGGATTTGCATGACATTATAAATTATGGTTTTGTGAATAAGTACGAGATAATTCAGGGCTTAAATAATGACGGACTAATCTCGGATGATCTGCTTATTCAATACGACCTATCTGGGCTATCAGTACCGAGTATTGATCTTATTCGCTCTAATCAAGTCGATTTCCCACGCCATCCAGTAAAGGATCTAGATCGTCTTCGAAAACACATCCAACAAATGAAGTTCAATAAGTATCAACATATACAACGAACACGAACGGAAAGAATTCCTACATTCCCTTTTGACGACAAGTCGTATACTATGCAAGAATATAAATTAGATCAAGGTTATCAAGTATGTCAGATGTGCGGTAATGCAAACCTTAGAAAGTACTTCGAAGCAATAACAATAGAATATGAACCTGAGTATGCATGGGAACAAATGCAATTGTGCCTTTGTTTGCACTGCAGCAAGGACTATACTCTACTAAGGAACAATAGAGAAATACGCGGCGACTTTATCAAAGCATTAGCAAACATAGAATTGGGGAACAATGAACCAGTGGTTGTTTCGTTAGCGAATAAGGACGTTAGATTTACGGCTACTCATATTGCAGAACTCCGAGAAATTATAAAACTTCAACAGAAAAAGCAGATTATTTAATACTAGAGTAACGTCCCATCCTTGAACCTGAACTGTACAATACTCTCAGAAACAACCGTCACCTCCTCCACCATCGTATGCCAGGTGATCGGGTCAAACTCCGTGACCAGCGCAGGCTGCTTCATCAGGTCAACCATGAACTGCTCCAGGCCTTTTTGACGCGTTATTTTTTCGGTGATCTGCGCGTTGATCGCGTTCAGTTTAACCTTTACAGAATCGAGCTTAGCGCTTAAGGCGTTGAAGCGTTTAGTGTACTCAACCTGATCCAGCACGATGCTGGCGTTTTCCTTGATCCATTGCTCGACGCGCTCGGTAGCAATCGTAGCTTCACTCTCCAGATCAACCCGTTCATTTTCGAGGGCTTCTGTCCCGTACAGCGTTTCTTTGATCAGATCAAAGTTGACCTTGACCTCCTTCCGCTCGGATATCAGCTGATTGAAGGCCCCCAGGAACAGCCGCTTCAGCGTATCCTCATCCAGGTGCGGTGTGCTGCAATGTTTGTCGAATTTGTGGTTGCATTGCCAGATGACCCGCCGATAGGGATCATTGGAGTGCCAGACCTTGGAACCGTACAGCCCCCCGCATTCTCCGCAGCGGATCTTGCCAGAGAATACACGCACCCCGCTGTGCCGGTTCTCGCCCGGCTGCCGTGCCTGCAACTCCCGCTGCACCATGTCGAATACTGCCGGCTCGATGATCGCCTCATGGTTGTTCTCCACATAGTACTGAGGGATCTCGCCTTCGTTCCACTTCTTTTTCTTAGTCAGGAAATCCACTGTGTAGCTTTTCTGAAGCAATGCATCGCCCTTGTATTTTTCGTTTGACAGGATACTCCTGATCGTAGCCTTATTCCATTTCTTCTTCTTTGCGGGCGATAGGACGCCTTCATCGGTGAGCTTCGTGGCAATGCCGTAGGGCGTCATTCCCTGGAGGAACATCCCATAGATGTGCCTGATGATGACAGCCTCCTGGGGATTCAGCACAAGGTTCCCATCCTCACCCCGGTCATAACCGAGAAATTGCCCAAACGGGACTGAGACCTTCCCATCGGCAAAGCGCTTTCTCTGGCCCCATATACAGTTTTCTGAAATGCTGCGGCTCTCCTCCTGCGCAAGGGAGGACATGATGGTGATTAGCATTTCGCCCTTGGAGTCAAAGGTCCAGATGTTCTCTTTCTCAAAGAAGATCTCGACGCCGTTTTCCTTCAGTTTCCTCACTGTAGTCAGGCTGTCGACTGTATTGCGGGCAAAGCGGCTGACGGATTTGGTGACGATCAGGTCAAACCTTCCTTCCAGGGCATCAGCCACCATGCGCCTGAATCCCTCACGATGCTTGGTATTGGTGCCCGTTATGCCTTCATCGGTATAGACTTCAACAAACTCCCAGTCATTCCGGCTCTTGATGTAGTTGGTGTAATAGTCTATCTGCGCTTCATAACTGGTGAACTGCTCATCACTGTCAGTAGAAACGCGAGCGTAAGCAGCCACACGGCGAGCGCGGGTATGTGACAATGGGGCAGCTGTAAAGCGGTTAATTGATGCCGGGATTGTTGTTACTCTGCTGGACATTGAGCCTGGTCTCCTTCTTTGCATTTAGTGTATTCACGAATTTCTCTCTTTGCTCCTTTGTCCATGGTTGAGAACGTCTTTCCTGATGATAGATTTTTGTGACCTCCCGGCCATCCCGGAAACGGAAGCATAGGCTGTCCCCTTCCAGGGCGGTTGCGTATAGCAACTGCTCGTTGCAGGCTTTCTCATCAAAGG
>CAYGHY010000097.1:0-10651 GCA_964349435.1 uncultured Oscillospiraceae bacterium | reverse complement strand
TGGTACTTTTGGTACTTTTGTGCTCTGGGGACGTCGGGGATAAACCAAAACAAATGCACCAATTCTCTTGAGCAGATACGTCCACTCATTTATACTTTATCATAACACTAATTTGCAGTTAAGTAAATTCTTATTCTGCATATCCGCTTCGAATCTCAAAACAATGTCCTTACATGAATATCTTTTACATCCACATCAGCCTGTCTGATAACAATATCTGTAACCTGCGCTGTCTGTGAAGTAGAAAGACTTGGTGTCTTGATAACAATATCAACGCTGCCGTTATCGGCAAATACTACAAAGCTGTCGGCAAACCCCATTTTATTGATTAATGTCTCTACCCTCATTTCCTTGTCGGCATTTGAGGTTATGGCCATCATCTTGCTGTGCGCTTCTGTTTTTGTTTCTTTGCTGGCATTTATATCTTCGGTTATGCCCTTTAACAACTCGTTGCTTTTACTCCTGCTTTGTTCCTTATCCATTTTTGCCTGAACAAAGTAGTTATCTGCCATCTTGGAGGCACTTATATTTTTCTGTGACTTTGTGTTGCCTGTTATATCAAGCTCAGTGCCTGCCAGACCTGCATTGTCAATTTCACTGTCTACATAAACCGCTTCGCCGAGTTTTTCATTTATGCCGGCTGTTGTGCTTCCCTGCCTGTAGCTGTACTGTAGATAGCCCGCTACTACAATCATAAGAATCAGCGCTAAAATGACTATCTGCTTTCTTTTTAAAACCATCATGTTTCTGCCCCCTTTTATAAAACCGCAATATGTTTTATTCATTTTTTGTCCTGCTTAATAAATAATATATTCAGGTAGTCTGATGTTTATATCTCTTTTTTGGGAAGACCTATTACTTTTTCCTCTGTACCACCTGTACCTTGTGTACCGGTATATCAAGAACCACTTTAACAGCATTTATTACCCTCTCTCTTACCTCAACACTGTCCGCACCCTCCGCCACCACCAGCACACCTTTTACTTCGGGCTTCAGTTCCTTTAAAATAACAGGTGTTTTTCCCCCGGCGGAAGAATCTTCATAGGCAGGCGTACTGTCATATTCCTCTTGATTTACGCTTCTGGTGCCACCCCCACTATCCTTCTCCTCAGTGCTGCTTTGAATCTTTTTTATATCATATGCCGGAACATTTTCTCTGGTGGTGGAAAAGGTAATCATCACATCGACCTCCCCGACTCCCTGCATCTGTGACAATATTGATTTTAGCTTGATTTCCATATTATCCTCGACTGAAACCGTCATTTGGGAAACATCCGCAGCATTTCCCGCTCTCTTCTGGCCTTCCTGGGATATACCAGTTTTTTTGCCTTCAAACATAGTTCCTCCCGCAATAATAATGATAACACCGACAATAATTACAATTGCAGTGTTTTCAATTAACTTCTTCCTGTTCTGGCCGGCAATCAATTCTTTGATGCGTTTAATTATATCCACAGCCTCACCTCTTAATTTGCGATATAATAATATTCTCATTTTTTATACCGAATACCTGGCTTATTCTTTCCTCCAGTTTTTTTCTGAGAACAGGATCGCAATCCTCATTAATCACCTCTGATTTTTTCACTTCACCCACCCTCACTTGTTCCACGCCGGTAACAGTTTTCAGGGTGCCGCCCTCTTTGCTGCCGCCCTCTTTGCTAGAATAACCTTTCGTTTTTGCAGTAGTGATTTCAAGATATGCGCGTTTGATTTTACCAAAGGAATTTGAATTGTAATCCTCATTAAATATAACGTCAGCCCTTGCCTGTTCTACACCTTCAACCTCTTTTGCAGTCAGCTCCAGTTGCTCTATTATTTTCTTACGATAGACCTCGACGATCTGCTTCATCTGTTCCTTTTCAAGAAGCTTTCTATCACTCTCCACCTGCTGTTTGTCCAAAATATTGCTGTTTGATATCTGTAGCGCCGTAAAGTCTGCATTCTTGCCAAGCAACCCAACAAGGGGGCTAATTATGGCAATGGTCAGTATGGTGGCTGTAACAAGGTTAACATACTTTTTCATTTTCCCCGTCGGCAGAAGCATTTCAAGCATGACAATGAACAACACCAACGTAACAATATTAATCACCCATTGTTTTGCAAATACTAACATTTCATTCTCCTATCTCAGCATGGCACTCAGATTACCCGCACTAATAAGCGCAGTAACCGTTATCATGAACATAAAAGCTACTGCCGCAGTTACTGCAAATATGTAAAGCATAGAACCGGCTACATCATTGATGCAATTTGTGATGCGCACCTCGGATATTGGCTCCAGTAATGCGCTTGCAGCTTTGTAAAGCGCTACCAGCGCAATTATTTTTATAAGCGGTATGATGCATATAATCACAACGCCCAGCATTACAGCTACACCTGCAGCGTTCTTGATTAGCAAAGTGCATCCTATGACTGTGTCGGCAGCATCCGAAAGGGTTTTCCCGACAATGGGGATGAACGTGCTGATTGCAAATTTGGCAGCTTTGCTTGTAACCCCGTCAACTACTGCACCCAACGAACCCTGCAGCGAAACTACAGCTATAAATACTGTCAGAATTATCCCCAGCGCCCAGGAGGTTATTTGCTTAATAAAGCTTGCAAGCCTCGTGAGCTGTATCTTGTTTGAAATGTTATTGACAATGGTAAGAATCGTTGAAAGAAATATCAGAGGGATAAATATATTTTTTATAATTGTTGCCGAAACCTCCACAACCAACAGCATAATTGGATGGAAAATGCCTCCGGTGGTTATGTTGCCTCCGGAAATCAAAAGAGTTATGAGTACCGGAACTGTGGCATACATGAATCCAACCATTTTATCAATGATGTCTGTACTCATTTTCACTGCCGCACCGAAGCTCACCAGCAGAATTGAAATAATAACTATATAGCAAACGTAGAACGCAATCTCGCTTACGCTTTCATTCAAAAAAGTAGTCTGAAGATTTTTAAGCAATGCACAAACCATGATAAGAGCTGCCAGCTTGACGAGAATACCAAGATTTTGATATAATTCCCTGAATAAAAGCCTCAATGCATTATTAGCAATATCTTTAAAGTTGAAACTCGTTTTCCCTTCCGATACATCTTTGATAATTTCTTCCGGATCAAAGCCTTCCAGCAGCTCCCTGCTCTCTGCATCCATATATTTGTTCAGTTCATTTTCTATTTTACCGATTCCGCCGGTCCGGGACTGCCGTTCAATGATATCTGTCACAACGCCTGACGGCTGCTGCTTTTCTTCTTTTGCATGACTATATACGTTCAATATTAATAAAAACTGCAAAAGCATAAATACTACAAACCCTGCAAGAAGCTTTCTGCCTCCTTTGTGTTGCATATCCATTTTATCCTCCTGAATCAAGGCATGACCTTTATTATTAGATCCAACAAAGAGGTAATAATTGGTACTGCCAGAACAACAATTGTCACCTTGCCGGCTAATTCTATTTTTGATGCAATTGCGCTTTCACCCGCATCCCTGCAAACCTCGGCGCCAAATTCGACTATATATGCGATGCCCGTTATTTTTAAAACCGTAGTAAAATAGACCGGTTTTATATCGGCCTTATTTACATAGCTTTCCAACATATCAATTACTGCCGATAACCTCGATGACAACAGCATGAATATTACAACACCGGTGACAATGCTTGCCTGAACCGCAATTTCCGGCTTCTGGGTTCTTAAAACAATTACTATGACAGCCGCCACAATGCCGATCCCGACAATCTGCAGCAATGGCATCAGAATCATCTCCTTGGCTATCTATTCAACTCAATTTAAATATTGTCTTCACCATTTCAAACAACCCTGCAATTTCCTTCACTACCATCAGAAGGACTACGATAAGCCCCGCAAGAGTTGTCATCATGGCCTGCTCCTCCCTGCCCGACCTTATAAGCACCTGGTTGAGCACAGATACCAATATCCCTATTGCGGCAATTCTAAAAATTAAGTCTACCCCCATTAAACCCTTACCCCTTTCAGAAATACATTACTTATACTGATACCGCCTCAAATCAGTACTATCACAACTGCTATGCCACCAAGTATGCCAAGGCTCCTGTACATGTTCTCGTTTCTATTCCGGTTATCTTCGGCCTTAACCTCCTGAAGCTTGAGCTGGTCCATGGTAAGTCTGATATTTTTAATCTGCCCCTCCAAATCAGAGCCTCCCAGTATTTTCCCGAAAGCTACAAGCACTTCTTCATCCTCCCGGTTAAGGGAGGTTTTTTTTATGTTTTGCCGTACAGCTTGCTCCCAGGCTTGAGATGCACCTACAGACCCTTCACCTCTTAAAATCTCAACTGTTCTGCTAAAAAAAATGCCGGTACTGCTGCCCCCAATCCTGCTTATCCTGTCAAAGGCTTCAGTTATTACATCTGAAAGATAACTGATTTGATTTTCAAACATCTGCAGCATGCTCTGCAGCTCTCTTAGCTGCTGCGGCCTCTTTCTGCAGTCTGTTGACAGCACATAGCCTAAAAATGCACAAGACAATACCACTATCATACTACCTGCAATTTTTAATTGCATATGCACCAACTCCTGTAATAGGTTTCATATTTGTTCCGTCGATAACCTCAACCAGTGTTCCCGGACCGTCGTCATTTCCCAGCACAATATATCTTTCGAAAGCCTTGTCTTCTATCAGTTTAAGAACCTCACGCCTGCTTTTAAGCTCAGAGACATTATAGCCATGAGCCGAAGTCACAATTCTTGCGCCGGCATTCAATACCCCATGCACTGCCTCACGGTCTCCGTCATTTCCTATCTCGTCGGTAATTATAATTTTAGGCGACATCGACCGTATAAGCATCGGCATGCCAATACCTTTTGGACAGCCATCCAGCACATCCGTCCTCAGCCCCACATTGTTCTGCGCTATGCCCCGCAGGCAGGCCGCCAGCTCTGAACGCTCATCCACGATGCCTACGTTTACTCCGCTGAAGCCAAATTCCGGTATGCCATCGCTCAAGTTTCTTGCAATATCTCTTAGAATTGTCGTCTTGCCGCATTGCGGCGGTGAGATGATAAGTGTATTGTATATATCAGTGCCGCTTTTGATCACATACCCCATAACCTTTTTTGAGCAGCCGATTATCTGATTTGCAAGCCTGATATTCAGCCCGGCTATATCCTTAATATTCCTGACGGTTCCTCCATCGGCAATAACTCTGCCGGATAACCCCACCCTATGTCCGCCTTTTATGGTAATATAACCATTTTTTATTTCATCCTGATATGCATAAATAGAATTCTGGCTCATCAATTCCAATGAAATCCTAATGTCATCGTGTGTTACGCAGAAGCTGCCTGATGGTTTTGAGGACAATACACCGTCCGCTCTAATAAACCATTCCTTACGGTAATTCTGCAGCACAAGAGGCTTGCCTGCCCTCAGCCTTATCTCTTCCAGAGGTACAAGTGCTGAAATTCCTGCTCTCTCAATTACTGCCGCCACCCTTTGGGGCAGCATGGGCAGAATATCCCTTTGAAGGCTGCTTGTACCGTCAGAGCTGATTCTGGCTTCTGTGCCGTTTCTCATATGTTCTTCCCCCAACTATATACTTTTGTTCGTTCAAAGCCTTTATTATAATTATTAGACTTTGTCCAATTTTATGACTATGCTTTCAAAAATGATTAACTATCGGGAAGATGACAAAAATCACAGGATGGTATTTATCCTGTGATTCCGGGATGCTGAGAAATTCAACTTTTGACCCATAAGTTTTACGCCGCAGCCCTGCCCTTTTTCTTGCGCATCTTGATTTCAGCAGTTATCCAGATGATCAAAGGTAAAATGATTTGAAAAGGAAGTGCATAGTATTTATAAATATCTTTTGCCCAATCGAACATATCTGTAGTATTGTCATAAACAATAATTGAGAGAATCATCATAAGCAATCCGACCGGCGCAACAATCTGACGGTAATTTTGAAAGCTCAATACTTTTGATAAGCCTTTACTGGCTGCATACAAGCAAATGGATATTTTCACAAAACCGCCGGATATAAATATAATGCCCACTAATACTTCAATCCTTTGCAGAAATTCTCCGATATTAATCAGCCTTACCGAGGCATAAGTAGAAAAGAAGAATATAGAAACATTTGCTTCGCCTAAAGTCAGGATACTTCTTAATGCAACCATTGCGATAATTCCTCCCCCTATTAGAAGGCTCCAAAAAAATATTTTATACGGATTTTCTTTTTTTTTCAAATTACAGAATACTACCATAAATAACACGGTCTCTGCAAATGGGAAGGAAAAAACAGAAAACGCCGCATTCAATATCGGTTTGATACCATCATACATGATAGGCTTGATATTTCTCAATTCTATTAATGGAATCAACAAGAAAGTAATTACAAAAATAGCTGTAATCATAGCCGGAAGAACTATTACAGTCCACCGTCCGATTACTTCGATTCCTGCCTTTACAGCCCAGATACATAAAAGTATCAGGAATATTCCAACGATATACTGCGGTGTTTTGGTTAACGTAACAATCATAATGAATTCGGTGAAGTTCCTGATCACCAGAGCGCCCAGATGAAACGAAAACCACATAAAAGGAAGTATCATGATTTTCCCAAATGTTTTGCCAAAAACTATGATCAATATTTCATATAAGCCCTTTTCGGGAAAGAGAGAGAGAATCCTTCCATATACAGTGAAAACCGGAACAGATATAAGCATTGCAGCCAGAATCGCAATCCAGGCATCTTTTTTAGCCTCGCTTCCAACTCCTAAAACTATAGCGCTTCCCAGAATAAACGCAGCCATTATTGACATGCACTGCCTTTTTGTAATAATCTCACTGTCCATACTATTCCTGCTTTCAATACCTTTGTAATAATCCGGTATTCCTATTTTACTCCAAATATAGCTGTTACAATATTTTTCAATGGAACAGCAGGGCTGGGTACTTTAATATCCGCCGCTATTAATATTGCCAGCGCACAAACAGACACTGTCATGGCGGAATATACCCAAAACAGCTTCCATTGCCTGTTTTGATAAATGGCTGTAAGGTCGGTAACAATAAAAAATGCACAGGTTATAGTTATCACTATTAACATAGCAAATCAATTCTCCTCTTTGATAGATTTTGACAACAGCCTTGAACTGCGTATTTCTACCTTTACTTTCACATTGATATCCAAATCCTTAAAAACAGACTTCCAGTCATTTCCCAGAGTTCTCCATACGGACGGCAGCTCGGCATTTACAATTCTTCCGAAGCCAAAAACATCTATATCAAAATCTCTTTGTACCTTCTGAATAACATTTATTATATTTGTCTTAATTAATTGCTCTGCTTCCCGCTCCAATAACTGCCTTTCTTTTTCGTCCATTATAGCTGTGCTTGTACTTTGCTCGTTAAGCGAAAGCCTGGTTTTTGTTTCGATGTCCATACTAAGTCTTCCATCAGAAAACACAGGCTTAACCTTTGTTCTGTTTTCGGATATATCAAATGAAATATCTGCAGAGTTTTGATCGGAGCCTCTTTTCAGAATTAACAATCCGCCTTTAATTTTATCAATAATAAAATAGTAATATTTAGTGTCTTCTTCTTCGAGGAATCCTGCCAGCTTATCCTCATCAAATACTGCAGTGCCGGACAGCATAGATGTTTTCATGCCTGCGCTATTGGTTAAAAGTACGCAAGGCAGAACCGGACTTGTCCCTTTAAGTGATAAATCATTAATAAACTGGTAAACTTGAGTTTTGGGTGATTTGGCCAGAAATTTTTCTGAATCAAGCATGTTATGAAGCTCATAAGAACGTATTAGAGTTGTGATGCTCTGTATATTAAGGATTTCACCCGCCGTTTTTTCTTTGGATAGCAGCAGGTCAATCGTCAGCCTTGGCTCGGGATCGCGGCTTAAAAAGTCAAGTATATCTATTACCCCCTCACTTGCGACCTGCTGGCTGATAACTACAATTTCCATATGTCCGAAATATAGTTTTGGCGCAGTAATTTTTATGGAATTCCTCATTGCATCCAATAAAGTATCTCCGTCAATTTCTAACAGCTTTGAACTGATATCTGTTTTTTTTTCGCCGGGCAGCATATTTACAATCTCAATCATCAGTCTGTATTTTCCTTCTTCATTCTTATCGACTGCCATGCCCGCTACTATTGTAAGTCTGTCTGTCTCTCTGTAGTCCCAGCATCCGGTCAATGCTGCCGCATTTAGTATAAAAAGAATAAGAAGAAGTATTCTCGTCCTCATTGATTATTGCCTCCGCCTGTCTGTCTCACCGAATTTGAAGTAAGCAGCTTCGGCCGGTGATTCATATACCACCAGGGCGCTCTTATAGCCGTATCCTTTAAGTCATTAAAATTATATTCGGTCAAACACAGCAGGTAAGGCACGCCAAAGGAACGCAGCTCGCATAAATGAAGCAGCAATCCCATTATACCGAATAAATAACCATATAATCCTACAATGGTAGCTAAAAGTAATAATATACCCCTCAGTATAAAAACAGCGCCTCCGATTTTCGGTAATATAAGCCCCGATATAGCCGTAACGGAAACAACAATGATTATCGGGGCGCTTACTATCCTGGCTTCAACAGCGGCCTGACCCAAAACCAGGGCGCCCACGATGCTCAATGCCTGCCCGATGTTTGAAGGCATTCGCATTCCTGCTACTAAGAGCATTTCAAATATAAACAGCAGCATTATGATTTCAACGATTGTCGGGAAAGGAATTCCCTGTCTTGCAGAAGATATACTCAATAGCAAAGGTCTCGGTATGGTCTCCTGATGAAATGTCACCAAGGCTGTATAAACTGCGGGAACACTGACGGTTATCACAAAGCTTATAATTCTTACCAGTCTTCCGATTGATGAATAATAAAAATTGGTATAATAATCCTCGTTCGCCTGAAAATTTTCTATAAACAGATGCGGCACCGTCAAAACAACAGGAGTACCGTCCACTGCTATTGCAATACGCCCCTCCAATAGCTTTCCCGCTACAACATCCGGCCTCTCGGTGCTGCCTATTGTTTTCATTAACGAAAAAGGTGAGTCCTTGATTAATTCCTGAATATAGCCTGAATCCAGAACACCGTCAATATTAATGCGGTTCAGCCTTTTGTACACCTCTTCCAGTATTTTGCGGTTCACAATGCCTTCAATATAGCAAACACCAATTTTTGTATGTGTCTGAACTCCCATTGTCATGAACTTTATTTTTAAATTTGGTGTTGTAAGTTTCCTTCTAATCATTGTCAAATTCATCAGAATAGATTCATTAAAGCCCTCTCTGGGTCCGCGGATAACTTTTTCGGTCTGTGGTTCGCTTATAGCTCTGGAATGCCATCCTTTTGTACTGATAATCAATCCTTCAGATGAACCATTTAAAAAAAACGCAGTGTCGCCACGGACAATTGCATTTATAAGTTCGCCGACATTAGTTGTTTTTTCTATATTGCCGGTAATTATTACATTGTTTTGCAAATCATTGATGTCATTACTGTGATTTTTTAGAATTGTATTTTGCATTATTGCCTGTATTACATTTTCATTAATGATTTCACTGTTTACCATACCGTCAATAAACGCAATGCAGCACTTAACCGGTCTTTGCTGCCGGTTTTCAAAGTGCCTTACTACAAGTGTATCATCATCGTTGAATATTTGCTTAAGCATCTTTACATTGGCTTCTAATGAATCATCCACTTTGTATTTGGTAAAACTGTTCTGTTGTTTCGCATCTATTGTTCTCTTGCTTCTTTGTTTTCTAAATTGCATTCCACCACCTGTTACTGCAGCAAAACTACCGAATAAAGGCGCATGAATGCCTAACAAAATGAAGTTTTCGCTGTAGTACTATATTCAAATAATTTTCCTTATGTCAGTATAATATGTATTTTGAACGATATTCATACAATAAAAAACCGTCCACCCGGATGTGAACGGCACTGATTATAAGTTTATTTGTATTCATTTTGGTTTGCCAATCCTATTTGGAGGCCAAAACCGGAATACCGCCTTGCCTTCTATCTGGCTGCGTTCTATAAATCCAAATGTCCTGCTGTCTTTGCTGACTATTCTATTGTCACCGAACACAAGATATTTCCCAAGTGGCACCATAACAGGAAAGCTCATGTCCCGCTGTAAGGTCTCACCATTTGCATACGGTTCATCAAGCATTATGCCGTTAAGGAAGACCTTCCCGTCGCGTACGTCGACTTCATCCCCGGGAATCCCGATCACCCTCTTGACTAGGCGGATATTTGTCTTGCTTTCAATGGGTTTGAATATCTCTGAGATATCCTTAAGAAATATTTTTACTTTGTCAAAGTAACCTGACGGGTACTCAGCCTCAATAAATACGATGATATCACCTTCGGAAGGGTCGCTGAACAAATAACTCAACTTTTCAACAAACAGATGCTCCCCTTCAGAAAGTGTATCCAGCATAGATGTCTGTCTTACCTGGGTTGTGGCAAAAACCGCCGTATTCAGCAGCATAACCAGAATAAATGCCGCTGCAAACACAACCAGCCATTCCCGGATTTCTCTTAGAATCGTTGTTCGAACTGCCATGTCAACACCCCAATACCAGAGACCAGAGACTAGAGACTAGAGACTAGAGACCAGAGACTAGAGACTAGAGACTAG
>CAYGHY010000096.1:0-10679 GCA_964349435.1 uncultured Oscillospiraceae bacterium | reverse complement strand
TGTGAAAATGGCTTCAAGACTATCGGCTTTATGCATAATAACAGCTATACAATAGGTACTGCAGTCGTTTGCGGAACCAGAGGCTGGAATATGCCGGGAGAAGTCGGATTCAACGATGAAGATGCAAAAATTTATCAAAGGGAGCTGCAGCGGCTGGAGCTTTCGTTGAAAACAGCGGGAGTGCCTGAAAACGGCTATATTATTGTTGCCATTCATTTCCCGATTTCCAATTCAAAAGGTGTTTTTTCGGGCTTTTTGGATATAATGCAGAAGTATGGTGTTAAGCTTTGCGTTTACGGGCATCTCCATGGAGAGGCTCGCAGACAAGCTGTTGAGGGGCTGATTGAGGGCATTGAATTCAAACTTGTGGCTGCAGACCATATTGACTTCAAACCGGTGAAGTTAAAATAATTTTGCACTGAGAGAAATAGGCATAAGTATTGTCTTTATAAAAACGAATATGTTATAATGTATAAATAAATCTCGGGGGCGCACAGCCCCCATGACTTTGATTGGATTTGCTCAGCAAGCGACTGCTGCAAAAATCTCTGGTGCGTCGAGCCCCGCATGATTTCAGTCGGATTTGCTTAGAAAATGCATATAGAAAAGACAGGATGAATAACAGGAGGAATTTAATCAAATGCAAGTAAAAGTAGAAAATGCAGGTAAAAATGTAGTTCAGCTCGAGATAGAAGTTGATCCGGAAAAGTTTGAACAAGGACTTCAGAAGGCATTCTTAAAGAATCTGAACAAATTTAATATACCGGGTTTCAGGAAAGGCAAAGCTCCCAGGTACATGGTGGAGAAATTCTACGGCGAGCAGGTGCTGTACGAGGATGCTATCAATGCAGTATGCCCTGAAGCATATGATCAGGCCATTGAAGAAAACGGCCTGCATCCGATAGATAAGCCTGAAATTGATATAAAGCAAATTAGTAAGGGTCAGACTTTTATATTCACCGCAAAAGTAACCGTCAAGCCCGATGCGGAACTGGGGCAGTACAAGGAAGTGGAAGTTAAGAAAGCTGAAGTGCTGGTAACCGATGAGGACGTGGAAAATGAAATTGCAAAGGTCCTCGATAAGAACGCAAGGCTTGTTACCATAGAAGACAGGCCGGTAGCCAATGGTGATGCTGCTATAATAGATTTTGAAGGCTTTATTGACGATGTGCCATTTGAAGGCGGAATGGGAACCGACTACAGTCTGGTGATTGGCTCGGGGTCTTTCATTCCAGGCTTTGAGGAACAGCTTATCGGCGTAGCGGCAGGAGAAAATAAAGATGTAATAGTCTCCTTCCCTGAGGACTACAACAAGGCTGAGCTGGCTGGCAAATCCGCTCTTTTTAAGGTAATGGTCAAGGAAATCAAGTTAAAAGAACTACCTGCACTTGATGATGAGCTTGCAAAGGATGTCAGTGAACATGACACACTTGAGCAGTATAAAGCAGACCTGAGGCGGAAGCTGGTAGAAAGCGCCGAGCTTAAGGCACGACATGAAAATGAGGAAAATGTTGTACAAAAGGTTGTGGAGAACGCTGAGGTAGAGGTTCCTCCTGTTATGGTTGAGAAGCGTGTGGACGACCTTGTATATGATTTTTCCATGAGGGTGCGCTATCAGGGACTGGATCTGAACAAATACCTTGAAAGCATGGGTATGGATATGAAAGCCTTCAGGGGACAATTTTCAAAAAGGGCTGAACAGGAAGTAAAGACCCAGCTGGTTCTTGAGAAGATCAGCAGGGTTGAAGCCATTGTACCGTCCGACGGTGATACTGATGAAGAAATAAAGAAACTTGCAGAGAGTTACAAGCAAAGCGAGGAAGATTTCAGGCAACAATTGAAACCGGATGATATAGAATATATAAGAAACAATCTGGTTGCCAGAAAAACGGTAGAGTTCCTGCTTGCCAATGCGAAACTGTCATAAGTTAGAGTTTATTTTGTGATTTTTGTGGGAAACAATAAAGTATGCTAAACAAATAGCTTGTTTATGCCGTAATACGGTATATAAGAGAAAAGGATGGGGTTATTATGAATCTGGTACCTATAGTGGTAGAACAATCAAACAGGGGGGAGCGTTCTTATGATATTTTCTCAATGCTGCTCAAGGAAAGAATCATCATGCTTAGCGATGAGGTCAACGATGTAACCGCAAGCCTTGTAGTTGCACAGATGCTTTACCTTGATTCAGTCGACCCGGACAAGGATATCCAATTGTACATTAACAGTCCTGGAGGTTCTATTACAGCAGGGTTTGCCATATATGATACAATGCAGCACGTGAAGGCAGATGTCCAGACAATTTGCGTGGGATTGGCAGCAAGCATGGGAGCTTTTTTGCTGGCAGCGGGCAAAAAAGGTAAAAGATTTGCGTTGCCAAACAGCGAAATCATGATTCATCAGCCTTTGGGAGGAACCCACGGTCAAGCGACAGATATTAAGATACGTACAGAATGGCTGCTGAAAATCAAAAATAAGCTGAACAAAATGTTAAGTGAAAAAACCGGTCAACCCCTTGAAAAAATTGAAAGGGACATTGAAAGGGATTATTTTATGTCGGCCGAGGAAGCCAAGGAATATGGCATTGTTGATGAAATCATGATTAGAAAGCATTAGACGGGGTGAAACTATGTCCAGATATGATGAGAAGAAGCAGTTAAAATGCTCCTTTTGTGGCAAGACGCAGGAACAGGTTAAAAGGCTGGTCGCAGGACCTGGCGTATATATTTGTGATGAGTGCATCGATCTTTGCTCTGAGATAATTGAGGAAGAGTTTGAGGAAACCAAAGTAGATGCGGAGCTTAACAATATACCCAAACCAAAGGATATCAAGGCTATCCTGGATCAATACGTCATCGGACAGGAAACAGCCAAGAAGTCGCTGTCGGTAGCGGTTTACAACCACTATAAAAGAATCAACGCCGATATGAGAGTAAATGATGTAGAGATTCAGAAGAGCAATATTGTAATGCTTGGACCTACCGGTTCGGGTAAGACATTGCTTGCTCAGACGCTTGCAAGAGTTCTCAATGTACCCTTTGCCATTGCCGATGCCACATCGCTGACAGAAGCTGGTTATGTAGGCGAGGACGTAGAGAACATTCTGCTTAAGCTTATTCAGGCTGCGGATTTTGATATTGAAAGGGCGGAAAAGGGAATTATTTACATTGATGAGATCGACAAAATCGCAAGAAAGTCTGAAAATCCGTCCATTACAAGGGATGTAAGCGGTGAAGGCGTACAGCAGGCATTGTTGAAGATACTTGAAGGAACAACGGCTTCTGTTCCGCCTCAGGGTGGAAGGAAGCATCCTCATCAGGAATTTATACAGATCGATACCACCAACATTCTGTTCATATGCGGCGGTGCATTTGACGGAATTGACAAGATCATACAGAACAGGGTAGGAACTAGAGCCGTCGGCTTTGGTGCCAAAATAGAAAGTAAAAAGGAAAAAGACATTGGGGAAATATTATCCCGCATTCTTCCACAGGATCTGCTCAAGTTCGGCCTGATACCTGAGTTTGTAGGCAGACTGCCGATCGTTGTTACGTTGGGACCGCTTGACAAGCAAGCACTGGTGCAGATATTGACCGAGCCCAAAAATGCACTGGTCAAGCAGTATCAGAAGTTATTCGAGATGGACGACTCACTGCTGGAATTTGAAGCGGATGCGCTGAATGCAATAGCCGATAAGGCATTGGTGCGCAATACGGGCGCCAGGGGTTTGAGAGCCATCATAGAGGAAATTATGCTGGATGTGATGTATGACATACCTTCGTCAAATAACATTGAGAAGTGTATTATCACAAAAGATACAGTTGAAATGCGTGTGGCGCCGCAACTGATGATTAATGAAAACAGGAAACCGCTTAAGAAAGTATCCGGTAAGAAGTCAAGGGTTAAAAAAGAGTCGGCGTCATAATGTAGGGGCGGAGTTCTGCCGGCTATATCAGTAAAGCAGGGATGTGTTTCAAATGCAGGGCGGAAATCTATCTGCCCTTTTTATCTGTTCATTTATTCGCTTTTCGCTCTATTTGCTTGCTGCATTGTCACTTCATTAAGGGATCGTTTAAATATAACTTCCGATAATCTTTTTCGGGGAATTCCACTAACCGCTCCATTCCCAAAATGAATCGGAACTAATATTTTAGCCGACCCTGAGTTTGCTGCTTTTTCATTCCTGCCATCGGATAAATTTATCTATATCGTGAATACTATAATAAATGATTATATCTAGAATGGAGGGAACGGAATGCTAACCAGCACTTTCCTGATTATACAGTTTTTCTTTTCAATTATCATCGGGCTGTATTTTCTTAACCTTTTGAAATCACAGCAGGGTAATAAAAATGCAATAGAGAAAGAGTCACGAAAGGAACTGGAGAAGCTTCGAAGACTGAAAGAAATAAAGCTGACTGAGCCACTGTCAGAAAAAACCAGGCCGGCTACACTCAGGGACATTATAGGGCAGGAGCAGGGACTGAAAGCTCTTAGAGCGGCATTATGCGGGCCTAATCCGCAGCATGTGATAATATATGGTCCTCCGGGTATCGGGAAAACAGCTGCGGCCAGAGTTATTCTGGATGAAGCCAGACAGGCTCCTATTTCCCCTTTTAAGAGAGAAGCCAAGTTTATAGAGGTAGATGCGACTATACTCAGGTTTGATGAGCGTGGTATCGCCGACCCATTGATCGGATCCGTACATGATCCCATATACCAAGGTGCAGGCGCATATGGCGTCGCAGGCATTCCGCAGCCTAAGCAGGGCGCTGTGACTAAAGCGCATGGGGGTATACTTTTTATCGATGAAATAGGTGAACTTCATCCAATTCAGATGAACAAGCTGCTGAAGGTGCTGGAAGATCGCAAGGTGTTTCTGGAGAGCGCATATTACAGCACTGAGGATTCCAACATACCGGCCCATATACATGAAATATTCCAAAAAGGCTTACCTGCCGACTTCAGATTGGTGGGCGCTACAACA
Source organism: uncultured Oscillospiraceae bacterium (assembly GCA_964349435.1). Taxonomy (GTDB): domain Bacteria; phylum Bacillota; class Clostridia; order Acetivibrionales; family DTU013; genus CAYGHY01. The sequence goes on along the minus strand of CAYGHY010000096.1, from coordinate 5,692 downwards.
AGGCCAGCAGATGACCTTCCGCCGGCGCTTCGTTCCAGATGTGTTGAAATATACTTCAGACCGCTGATGGCTGATGAGATTGCCGTAATCGCACGTAATGCTGCGGTGAGGGGAGGCTTCTTTGCTGAAGAAGGCACAGAGGAACTGATAGCAAAGTATGCTCAGAATGGCAGGGATGCGGTAAATATTATACAAATTGCGGGCGGCATAGTGCAGGTTGAAGGAAGGAATATAATCACAAGGAAAGATATAGAATGGGTGGTGGAATTCGGCCACTACAACCCAAGAATTGACAAAAAAATCTGTGCTGAAGAGAAGCAGGTAGGCTGCATGAACGGCCTTGCTGTTTTCGGAAACGCAACCGGCATTGTAATAGATATTGAAGTTACGGCGTTGAAGGTACCTGCCGGTAAAGGGACTATAAAGGTGACGGGCATTGTCGAAGAAGAGGAAATGGAGGGAAGGGGTCAGAAGCTGAGGAGAACAAGTTCCGCAAAGTCCTCGGTGGAGAACGTGCTTACAGTGTTGAAAAAATTCCTTAATGTTGATGCCAAGGAGTATGACATACATCTGAATTTCCCCGGCGGAATACCGATTGATGGCCCATCTGCCGGAATAGCAATCGCAGCTGCAGTTTATTCTGCAGTTTTGAACACGCCTGTGAGCAATGATATTGCAATGACAGGAGAATTGTCCATCAGGGGCAAAATCAAGCCGGTGGGCGGGGTGGCTGCTAAAGTTGAAGCGGCGAAGCTTGCCGGTATTAATAAAGTACTTGTGCCCAGGGAAAACTGGCAGGAAACGTTCAATGATATTGGAATTGAAGTTATACCGGTTGATGATATTGCGCAGGTTATTGACATTACGTTTCATTCAGGAATTGGCAGACAGGAGGAAGTCCCGGTGCAAAAACCCGTTATACCTGTGCTGGTTGCGGCGTCTGTGCTGGAAAAAAGTTTCTGAAAACTTTCCGCCGAATAATATATGTTTTAAGGTTGACAGAGTACCGGATTTTTTTATGCCTCAATAATACTTTTTGTGTTATTATATATGAATGAATGAATAATATATGCTGTGAGGGTGATTTCATGAAAAAAGCAATCCCCACAGTTGCAGTTGCAATTGCTATCATTACAGGTGTGATACTGCTGATGTCTTTTACAGTTCCGGATTTGACCGGGCGGACGGCATCCGTTGAAAAAACAGATATAGCTGAAAGTCCCATCAAGGCCTCAGATGCTGAAGGCATTATACCTGGAGGCTATATACATGCAAAAGCGACGAGAATTGTGGATGGGGATACAATTGAAGTGGAATATAAAAATGAAGAATATAAGGTTAGACTTTTATGTATTGATACCCCTGAAACGGTAAAAAGCGGTTTAAGCGTTCAGCCTTATGGTATGAAAGCCACTGAGAAAATGAGGTCGCTTGTACTCAATAAGAAAGTCACCTTGATATTTGAAAAAGATGTTTATGATAATTATGAACGTCTTCTGGCCTATATAATGTTGAAAAACGGCACTGTTGCCAATGCTGTTTTAGTAGAGCAGGGTCTGGCCAGAGTAAACATAGTAAGACCAAATAATGTACATAAGGACTATTTCAATAAGCTGCAGGAAAAGGCAATAAAAGAGAAGAAGGGATTATGGTCGCTGCCGGTTGAAAAAAGGCCATTTGTTAAAAATGAAAAGGGATATTATGTGCCACAGTATATAAAAGATGATGCGGCATAAGAAGTTGATAATGGGGGGGGAATTAAATGGATTTATTACAGGCGGTATTATACGGTATCGTTCAGGGCTTGGGCGAGTTCCTGCCCATTTCAAGCACTGCACACATTATACTGACGCCGTGGATATTCGGCTGGAAAGACCCAGGGTCTGCATTTGATATAGCATTACATATGGGCACGCTTCTGACTGTAGCCATTTTTTTCTGGAAAGACTGGGTCAGGCTGATAAAGGCCGGTTTTACAGATATAAAGTCCAAGGAAGGCAGACTTTTTTGGTTCATAATGCTGGCCTGTATACCCGGCGGCATATTCGGCATACTTATTGAAAAAGAAGTAGAAACCACTTTCAGAAATCCTTTGCTCATCGGTATTATGCTCATCATCATGGGCATAGTCCTATATCTGGCCGACAGGTTTTCCAAGTCGGAGGGTGTCCTTATTAATATTGGCTTTAAAAGAAGCTTTATAATAGGTGTTTCACAAGCACTTGCAGTAATACCGGGAGTATCCCGCTCAGGTATTACAATGGCGGCAGGCAGGATTCTAAGGCTTAACAGGGAAGATGCTGCGAGATTTACATTTCTGCTTTCGACGCCTTTCATTTTTTTGAGCGGCGTGTATAAAGCCAAGGATCTGATCAGCGTACCAATTGACGCCTTGCCGTTTGTTGTTGCAATAGTAACCGCCGGTGCAGTTGGAGCACTTAGTATCAAGTTCATTCTGCAATATCTGAATAACAAAGGATTCGGCATTTTTGCAATATATCGCGTAATTCTTGGAACTATTATAATAACCGTTACATTGCTCCGTTAGGACGGCTGCGAAGCAAATTATCTAGGACTTTGGTCCCGGCACATAGGTCTATTGTCTGGATAACATTGGTGACAAGGCACTATATTATTAATTTTTCACTTCTGTTATAATCTGAGAGAACATTAGCGTTTCTCCTAATAGGAGCATGGAGCCAAAACTCCATGTTTTTTTTTGGATAAACTCCTTTTTGCCTTCAACGGAGTATAGTCTCCTTCCAAGTTCTAGTGTTATTTTAAAAGTTCTTTTGAGCAAGCTTTTGAAAGATAATTATATAAAAAGATATGGCCTTGTAAAACGGCAGTTTTTGAGCTATCATACTGTATGAGAGTTTGATAACCCAATTATAGATTGTGGATCAGGAATCTGCTTTTGACAAGTTGAGAAAATATGAGAGGGTGTTTTTATTGGATAATACGGATACAGTCATACTGGCAATTGAGACCAGCTGTGATGAAACCTCCGCTGCGGTGGTGGTCGACGGCAGAAAGATACTTTCAAATGTTATTTCCTCACAGATTGACCTGCATAAGAAATTTGGCGGTGTAGTGCCTGAAATAGCTTCCCGCAAGCATGTTGAACTGGTGTTGCCGGTGATTAATCAGGCGCTTGAAGAGGCGGCCAAAACCCTGGAACAGATAGATGCTATCGGCGTAACATATGGCTCCGGACTTTCAGGCGCATTACTGGTCGGCCTTTCAGCAGCCAAGGGATTGGCTTTTGCTGCTGGTAAGCCATTAGTGGGCGTACATCATATTGAGGGCCACATAGCCGCCAATTTTTTGGAGCATGAAAGGCTGGAGCCACCTTTCGTGTGTCTAGTGGTCTCGGGAGGGCATAGCCATATTGTATACGTGGCAGATTACAACTGGTTCGAAATAATGGGTCAAACTCGTGATGATGCGCCAGGAGAGGTATTTGACAAGATTGCAAGGGCGGTAGGATTGGGTTATCCGGGTGGACCGCTGATAGACGCCGAAGCTTTGAAGGGTAGCAGCAAGGCAATAGAATTTCCCAGAGTCTGCTTTCATGACGGCAGTTTGGATTTTAGCTTTAGTGGTCTAAAAACCGCTGTGTTGAATTATCTGAACGGAATGGTTAAAAAGGATCAGGATGTAAACATTCCGGACGTCTGCGCCAGTTTTCAACAGGCTGTGGTGGATGTCCTTACTCATAACACAATGCAGGCCGCCAGGCAAAAGGGGATAACTCGCGTGGCACTGGCAGGCGGTGTGGCAGCTAATTCACAACTGAGAAGCAGTATGACATCTGCAGTTGAACAGGCAGGGATGGAAATGTTTTTTCCAAGGCCTGTTCTTTGTACGGACAATGCGGCGATGGTTGCATCTGCAGCATATTATAAATTTAAAAAAGGACATGTCTCAAGCCTTGATTTAAATGCTGTGCCTGGTCTTAAGCTTAGCAGCACAAACTGTGGATAACTCTCTTTTTATTACATCAGCTTGATAATGTAAAAGTAATTGTAAACGATGGAGATATAAGGAATATGCCATAAAATGTCGGAAATCCCCTCAAAGAGCGGTAAATGCACATGCGCATCTATAAGGTATAGCAACTATGTTTCAAGATATATATTATGATGGCGGAGCTACTGAAGGCTGCGAAAATTGTTGAATACTACCAGTGAATATTGTTGAAACAACACGCAAAGCTCGTAAAATGTAGGAAAATCTTGTGTGGATAAGAATGTGGAAAGTGTGGATTAGGGGTGTCGTAAATTGATATTTATATAAGAAATGACGAAGCAAACACTACTTATTTTTTGAATAAATGGTATAATTAGCGATAACTTTTTTCACATATCCCTGTGTTTCGGCATAGGGAGGAATGCCATTGTATTTGGCAATGCTGCCTGGACCGGCATTATAAGCTGCCAGAGCCAGTTCAAGATTGCCGTCGAATGCAACAAGCTGGTCTTTCAGATACCTTGTACCTCCGTCAATATTTTCACTGATATCCCATGGGTTTTCGACACCCAGTGAGTCGGCGGTGTCCGGCATCAGCTGCATCAGACCTTGTGCGCCTGCTTTTGAGACAGCATAGGGATTGTAATTGGACTCCTGTTTTATGACGGCTCTTATCAGATCGGCATCTACGTGGTATTTTAGTGAACTTTCGGTAATGCTTTGTTCTATCAATTCGTTTGTTTTTACCTTATCAAGGATGTTATTAGGTTTGTTCGATGCGAGAGACTGTAGTGCTCTCTGAAGAGCACTCAACGCATCGCTGCTTTCCGATACTGCTTTAGTTGCGGCGGAAGCGGAAGCGGAATAGCTGGACGCATCACTCAGATACTGCTCGAAAGGGATAGTGCCGGAAGCACCTCTTATTTTCACAGGCACTCTGCTTTGTATTTCATCCAGTTTCTGCTTCAATATATCTGATATGTTCGGTATCATATCCGCCTCCGTAATATACTTAAATATTACCATAGCTTGTACTGTAATGAAAGATAAAAAATAACTCCTCCGTCCTATTTATCGGACAAAGAAGTAATAATCTTTAGACACTAAATTCAGTTGCGTAATTTCTACTATCTGAAAAGCTGAGCTTAATATTCATACTTGGGTTGAAGTCCTTCAGGATATGATCCGCTCTGATTTTCTGCAAAATTTTGAGCAGGAGCTCTTATTTTCACCATTGTAGTACCTGACAGTAAAAAGCTGGCAGTGACCGATGGCCTGGTTTGGCTCGGTTTCATTCTGAGAGGGTATAAAGAATTCACATTCGATGCATTTGTGCTTTCTTTCAGAGGCAGCAGACCAGGCTTCAGCGATTCTACGGTGTTTGGAGCAGGTAAAGTCCAGGGAAACAACGCCCTTGAATCTGCAAAGTATATCTTTGTTGACACTCATTTTTATTCCTCTTGCGCAGTTGTCGCAGTTTCTTGCCTGTTTCATTGACATCCTCCTAAAAATCAGCTTGTGCCAAATTGATTTCGCATCAAAAGTAAACATAAAGGAACTGCAGAAAACAGAAACCAGAGAACAAATAAAGGAGAACAGTTCAGAAAGTGTATAAAAGGCCTGCAAATCTGGCATCTGCCTTTTCGGTGTGTCCCCATACTAATAATAGCACATGAAAGTATTGCGTGGCAAATAATGGGAAATATATATTGTCCCTAAG
>CAYGHY010000095.1:0-10798 GCA_964349435.1 uncultured Oscillospiraceae bacterium | reverse complement strand
AACAGCAAAGAATCGTCGGTTAATGTCGTTATGCAGTATAAGGGATTCAACATTTCCCTGGCATTCGATAATGGATTTAATAACAAAGGCAACCGTCTCACCAGAAGCGAAATGATGATTATGAGAGGCAAGAACGATGAGGTTGTTACCCACCTGTTCTACGAGCATCTGAATAATCTTATTGATGTGGAAGAAGGTGTGGGGCCTGGAGAAGTTGTTGGTGATGTCACCCTTGACATGCTGGCAGATGTTAAGATGAAAATCGATGCTATGGTAGAAGAAGCCAAGAAAGCGGAATTGACTAAGGCTCCCTTCGTAACTGTGTATCAGTCAATCGGTGGTTGGAAGTCCGTCCTCATGTCCTGGGAAGAGGATATGAATTGCTACACACCTTGGCAGACGGGACATTTCGGCTATGCTGATAAGAAGAGAGCTGAGGATGATGCGCGTGATTGGGCTGATGCTGAAGAGATTGAACTCAAACTGTAGTGGAGGTATAATATGAAAAGAGGATATTTCAGAAGGGAAAAGCACAACCTGTTTAGAATCACCCTCGTGTGGGCAGCCATAATTGGTATTTGTTATTATGCATATCTTGGAAACAAGTGTGTTCAGCACTACATGGATATGTGTCATGGACATGTGGCTATAATTACTCTGTTCGGAGAATAATTACTAAACAACTACAAAAGGAGAAACTACAATGGCAAAACGCTACAAGTACACTACTAATATAGAATATGCGTTCTCAGCATTTGGAGTATTTGTTTGTCCGCATCTTGGTACTGTTGAGACCACATGGAAGGTGCCTGTCAAGTACCATGATTTATCAGAGGTGTATATTGACGCCCATTTCGATGCCGCCATCCAACCCGCTATTCGATATAAGTTTGAGGGTGATAACATGTTGGTCAGATTTACCGTCCAAATATCCTTCAGGGATGTGTTTAGTGGGCTTAATGGTTCGAATCTTGATATGTACAATCAGATCATTCGTATGCGAAACGAAGCCATTAATGCCGCTGCATATCAGGTGGTGCGGTTCAAAGAGAACTTTCAGGATGCGGTTAGGGCACGTTTTTACTCTGAACGTATGATTAAGAACCCATCAATCCCTTAAGGAGGACTTATGGATTATTTCTACATTTACAAAGATGGTGTTGTTGTGGCGGAAGGTCGCCATAAAGACAGTGTTGTGGCTTACGCTAGAATCCTGTATCCTGATGCCCATCTTGTTGGTGAAGGTCATCGCAAGGACAGCTCTACTTACGGTTTCTTCGTTTCTAACGCCCCGATAGCATTGGGCACATAAAGGAGGTATTATGCCAAATTACAGATTGCACAGTGATTTTCAGAAGGACAATGCTATGGATGAGGTTCTTTGCAAGAAGCATCTGGATGCTATGTTGAAGTCCCGTTCTGTGGGCTACAACGAGTTCTTCAAGCAGCACTATACTGTGACCGAATGCAACCACCCGTGTGAAGATTGCTCACAGTACGCATACGAAGCACAAATCAGCGAAGGGTAGTTGATTCTTCAACAGACCCCATGGTTGTTGAGTACCATGGGGTGGATTGAGTGATTAACATAACCCAAAAATAAGGAGATTGAATATGAACTGTAGATTGGATACAAGAAGTAAGTATTATAAATGTTGTGGAAATTGTCCTTATATAACATGTCCCTGTAGTGGGACGTATTTGGACAAAATCCGGGCCAAGAGAAAAGAAAATCTCATTGGTAAGATTGTTGTGGGATTTACTACAGAAACCCGCTATACCGGAGTACTTCTGAGCATCGAGATTTCTGATAAAAATGGTAGGATAACGTTCAGAGTTAAAGAAGAGAAGAAACGTATCAGAAGGTGCAACGCTATATATTACAAAAAGGAGAAATGATTATGGAATGTATATTTGATGAGAATGAAGTTGAGTATCATTCGTGTGAGCGTCCTATGTGCAATCACACTGAATGTGACAAGCACGAGGAATACCTTACTCCCGAAGAAGAGTTTGAGAGAGATTTCTTTAACATTATTAACAAGTAGTACTGACAATCAACAAAGGAGAAGGATTATGAGCGATTGTAAGTATTTCGGCTTGGGCAAGACTTGTAAGCGTACCATTAATTGCAGGGATACATATTGTCATCAGCACCCTGACTATTACAAAGCGAGAGCTACGGAAGATGCCAACCACATGCAGGTGGTGGTGGGTAAGAGAGTTAGGGCTTATAGCGATTCACGTAAGTACGCAGAGGGTGTCCGTTGTGTAACTGGTAAGGTGATCAAGGTATTCGTCAAGGGACATAAGGTTGCCTACAAGGTAGAGGACAACTTTGGCCACTCTATCACCTCTCACTATATAGAGGAAACGCTTTTCCAAGGCTATTAATGGTAAAACACGTACCCCATGTGCTTATATAGATATGGGGTATGGATAGTACCACTAATACAAGTAGTACATACAACAACATAAAAAGGAGGATACAAAATGGCATTTGGTGATGATTATTCACGTATTAAGTCAGGGGAATTATCTGGAGACCTGTGTAGTAGATGTGGGTCTTTCATGATAATTGAAAAAAGAGGAAAAAAGGTTACGGATCGTTTTGGAAGAGTGAAGTTTAAAATAGTTTGGTCTCTTATTTGTCAGGATTGCAGGAGAACCATTCCTTTTAACATTGGACCATCAGCATACAAATAGAAAGGGGATGTATTATGATTAAGACTATGTGGTTCGTATTAGTAGTATTGTACTTGTCGTTTATTATTCCGGTTATTATTAAGAAGGTGGCTACTGCGGTCGATAAGTTGTCATGTTGCCTTTCTTGTCCTCGTGATTGTGCCAGCTGTCTAACTTCTACAAAGGAGAATGATGATGTTTAGTAGAGGATATTTAATTCGTTGGTCATGGCTGAGCGTATTTCTCGCTGGTAATTTCTGTACCATAGAGATCGATATTCGCTTGTTTGGTGTTACCTACACGCATCAGTTCTTTACGCGTGATGGTTTTTATAATTACTTTTCTAACAAGGTTGTAGTTTATCGCGTGGGTAACAATGCACCCAAAGGTAGTAACGTTGATACATTTGTTTAATACATAATAAAGGAAAAGGAGATACAAAAATGGCAAAACAAGAACATTGGTTCGTCAGAGCACGCCGCTACATGTCAGTAGTTGGCCTCACTGTTAATGGAATCCTGCATAAGGCTGCTCCTATACGCGAGTGCCCTAAGTGTGGAGAAGTATGGACTGATGGTTTGTGTCCTAACAATGGTTGCGACTCCACGGCTGGTTGGAGACAGACCAACTGCCAGACGCCTGGTTGCGAGAGTATCAGTGCAGTGGTATTCAGATCAACAAGGGATAGAATGGAGTTCTTCATCCTGTGTGAAAGGTGTGGAAAATTCAAGTTGGTACAGGGTATGCCACCTAAGCCTGAGAGAAAGAAGGCTGTCAAGAAAGCCGCTCAGGAGAGCAGATCCATAAGTATCGACGAGAATGAGCCTCCAGCCATCGGCAGTCTCGAAAAACCTGCTTTCTAACACCAATCGGGGGCTGAAATATGCCCCCTTAAAGGAGGTAGCATGAGACCTGATCAGATGCAAGACCGCATTCTTGAACTGGAAGATGAGAATGAAGCCCTGGCTAGAGAAAATGCTCATCTTAAAGAGCGTGATAAGTCTATTGAGGAACGTATCATATCTATAATCGAGGATCTTGGATTTATAAGGAGGTAGTACAATGAGAAAAATGATTATTGCTTTATCAGTATTGGCTATGGTTGCTATCTTCGCGCCCGTGGAAGCTGTTGAAACTTGTATGCCAGTCAAGGTTGTCCAGGTATCACCTGATCACGACGGTGCCACTGTAATTGTCGTTGTGAATCAGGATGGTGATTCCTTCATGTTTTCTGACATCAAATGGAAAGCCAAAGTGGGGCAGAAGATGTACATGTGTATTAGCCTAACTTTTGCCAAAGGGAACTTTTGGACTATGGACGACAGAGGAGACAAAGAACCCTTTCTTTCCGATAAACCTAACAAGAATTAAGGAGAATACTACTATGCCAGAAATTGTAATGAAGAAAAGGTATGTGCATGATTGTGCTAGTTGTGTGTTTCTTGGTCAATATGAAAAGGTAGACCTGTACGTCTGCATCAAAGATGAGGATGGTATTACCATGGATACTGTGGTTGCCAGATTCTCTTCTAAGCCGCCCGCTTATCTTTCCGGACTTACCTTTGCTTATGCCTATGGTGAGGATTTGTCATGCGGCGAAGATTCCGAAATGAGGTATACGTTTGAAGCATTCAGGCGTGCTATTGGAAAAGGGTATAGACCCTTTTTTTGTGAGTAAGGAGGTGATTACGATGTTGTTTAGATGGTTACAGTGGCAAATGGAGACCATGGGTTGGTTCTTTGAGTTGAAACTCTCTGAGCCTACTCTGGTTTTGTACATCGCTCTATTGGAGAAGAGAGTATGGGAAAGGTTTAACTACTAATTATCCGATAAGGATAGAAAGGGGGTGATGCCTTTTGATATACTACTCTGTTAAGAACACTTGTTACATACAAACTAACCATGCAACGAGGTGCCACCTTCGCAAGCAGGGAAGCATCCCTATCCTCTGGTATAAGACGATTTAATTATGTCTTTGAACGGCACATCACATACTATAAACTTGATAAGGAGGATTTATGCCAACCAAAAGAAAACCCATGTCTATCGAAGAGGTAAAGCAGTTCATTTTTGCTGGTAAAGCTTACTTCACCATGAGAAGTAATGAGTCTGGCAGAAGCGAAATGTTTATTATCTACAAAACCAAACACTACTATATGGTGTACTCTGGGCTTGCCCAAGATCCTACCTCAAGTACTGATTTCAAACCAGATGTTCTTTTGGGGTTCATCGATCCGAACACGCCCCTGAAACTGAATGGAACCCCTAGACGTAGAGGTCGTAAATATCTCTATCCAATACAAGATAGTAAAACCTTAAAGAGCCGCAGATCTTTGGATTGGCTGCTCAGCGTAATAGATGAAAAGGTTTTATACAGGATGAATGTCGAAATCTTGAACAACGGCTTCTGTGGCAAGTGTGGTCGCAAGTTAACCGATGATGTGTCGGTAGAACTTGGCTTCGGTCCAACTTGCTAGAAGAAGATAAGAAAGGAGGTGATAGAGTAGATTAATCTGGTAATTTCTCCTACCGGATACGGAGAGCTCTCACTCGCTCCGCTCGTTCGCAGAGGCTCTCCCACTCTTATTCGACAGGTTCTGGTTCTGGTTCCTAATTCCAATTAATAAAGGAGATAATTATGCTAGTATACTACAGAAGGGAAGAAGATAACGAATCCGTAATAGAGGAGATGAAAAAATCTCCACCACTTTGCATAGATTGTGAATACTATTCTAAAGAATATATAATAGTCAATAGACGCGACACTTCTTCTATGAGCATGTCATCACATTTTTGCTACAGACGGAGGAAGATTGCACTACTCAATGTAGTGACTGGGGAACTTGAAACAGACGAAGAACCTTTGCGTTGTGAAACCCAAAGAGTAGAACAACGCCCTAGCCGTTGTGGAATACATGGCAGATTTTTCAAAAACAAAAATTCTGGTTTCTGATTCTGGTTCTGGAGTTCTCCCACTCTCTTGTGATGGTTCTGATTGTCAGGCCATCACACAATTACTCTATTTTTTATATGAAAGGAGCACACTATGTCAAACGAAACTGTACGTCCGATGATGAGCAAACTGGATATCGACTTTATGGAAATTCACAAACTCGCCGAGAAAATGGCCACCGATCACAGATTCATATGGGATGACCCCATGACTCTAATCTACAGGTATGCCATGATGCAGCGGCGGAACATGAGCCCCATCCCTCACAGACTGCACCTTGAGAAACATTTTGCTTGGGATCACGAAAACAATTGGCCTTTGGGTGATGGCACCTCTCTGAACGACGTCCAGTACGAAGCCATAGAGAGAATGTTGGACAACCCCCAACTTGCCAGGACTTGCTATTGTGGCAAAAGCATCCCCTACGGCGGCGGAGTCGGGAGCTTCTTTTGCTCGGAGAAATGCCGAGACAATCGGGGCAATCCTGGAAAGATTGTGACTAAGGAGGACGAGATCGGCGCAAAAATCCGAGAGGTGATCAGAGAAGTTAATAACCTAGCGGCACGAAGGCTTGGAGTCCTAACTGATTGCCATGTTTACACTGACACAGACGGTGGTTTTGTAACAAGATGGGGAGATCGTGAAGTAGGACATCACTCAGACACTCTCCAGGAGGTACTGGAGTATCTGACGGGCCTCAGAGATGCCTTTTGTGAAGTCGCCATCGAAACGAGTGTGTTTGATGAGATGATAAGCAAAGATGAAGCAGAATATAGAGCAATGGACGAACAGTGTGCCTAATTCTGGTTCTGGAGTTCTCCGCCCCCCCCTTGTGGTGGTTCTGGTGGTCAGAGCCATCACACATCTTACAATTATATATGAAAGGAAAATACCATGAACGAAGCGATAGCACCCTGGAAATGTGATGAAGGCGATATTGTTGAGTTTCACTTCTCCAGATTTGCAGCCGAGAAGGGTAAGCCGCCCCTCAAGGGAGTAGTGATTGGGCGCGAGCCGAAGCTGGTGTCCATACGTGTGGATAATTCTGAACAGGTAGTAAGAATCCACGTGCGTTTGATCAGGGTGGTAAATGTAGCCCTCACTACCAAACGCATCAAAGGGACACTTTGTAAGAAATTTACCCAGAAACTCAGCAACAACAGGACCGCTGAAAAGAAGGTAGAAGTGGTCAATGAGGTAGCAGGAATGACCTTCAAGTATAAAAAGAAATAGTTCTGGTTCTGGTTCTGGTTCTGGGGCTCTCCAACAGCGTTTTGAGGGTGGTGGTCGGCATCGCCCTCACTTATAATCATACTGCCCTAATGGGCGAAAGGTAGGAAATCATGTCAGAATTCACCAAAATGTTCGCAAAAGAAACCGTAGTTGAGGAAGCTCCGATTGTGGAGAAAACAACGACGGTGCGAGTGATCCACGACCCAGTGTTCATCAACACGGAGTGGGGTGCCACTGCAGTATATGGCTACCATGAGGTGTCGAAACGGGAATTGGAAATCTTGGCGGCGTGCCTCATGCTGCCGGAGTTCAGCGCCAATCAGCATGATCATGGTGTGCGTTCGGTTGTCTTCAGAACCGACAATCGCCCGGCCAATGAGAAAGGCGAACCCATTCTCGCAAACGCAACACCAATTGTGGGTGGCATTGCCATCAATCTCATGCAGACAGTTGTGGTCGCGATGGAAGAATCCTTGGACAATCTCAAATGTTCCATAAAGGCATCCTACTATCGCAACATAATCTTGAGTTTCCTGCACGAGATTCATCACATCTCAACCATGGTTGATATACCAACGGATCCCGATCTCTTGCAAGAAGCAGAAGATCTGGCAAATGAGTGGGCCATGGAAAAACTGTTTTACCTGGCAAAGAACGCCAACTTGGAACCTGCCCACCACACAGAGAGTCCCTATCTCTGTCGGCAAATCATGGAGTTGTTGAAAGAGAAAGATGACGATTGGTCAAAGACCCAGCGGAACTATCTCGACAACAACATCCTCTATGCCATGAACAAAACAGATGATCATGACGCAATGAACTTTCATTCGTTCAAAGGTTACATGCATCTGATGTCAAAAGACAAGCCTGAAGATCCCGCATGGAGCAAAGATGACATCTCTCCTCTGGCGGCGACCATCAGAGCCATCGACAACACCATCCCCGCAATGGAACCCGATCTGCCACCCATGGTCGCTCAGATGAGCAGTCCATTCCCGCACGAGATGTTTGAAATCGACGAGCAGGGTGGTGGCTTTGATCCGAACAATGTTTCCTATGCGGCTGCGCCCATGCCGACCTTTCCCACAGTTGCATCAGACTACCCATTCGTGGATGAAAACGAGGGTAATGTACCTGACATTCAGGTCAGAGGTACGGTCGTTGCAACACCGGTAGTAGGAAGCCCGCCTCATCAGTATCAAGCGGCATCGGCTGATCAAACCCAGGCCGCAGTGCAGGTATATCCACGTACCGGCCTTACGGAAGCACAGACGGGAGAGATAGTGAAAGCCCTGTATGGCAGAATTTATTCACATATCTTTCACAATTGTGTGCGGCAGCTTAACAACGATCTGGCATTCAAAAATCCCGAAATGGTGTACATGTCTGGTATACCTCTGACGGAGATGGAGAAACGCGTCGTTGTGAAAATGAACTGCCTCGATCCACAAGGCAGATGGTGCCCGAATATGCGGACTGAAGGTGGTCTGCTGTTTGGCTCCATGATGAAGAACACAAAGCTGCCCACATATACCCTGTTCATCAATGCGGATGGCTTTGAGCGTGTTCGGGTAATCATACCCCAAAACACCGCAAAACGCGATTCTTCTGGCGCCTATACCAAAACGGCCCTTCTTGCCAGAAGCGGTTCCTGCATCATGTATGTGATGGAAGGAAACGATGATATCGCAAAGTCCACGGGGAAGAAATTCCTCATGAAAATCGTTGACGGTCAAATACTGGCCTGTTAGCGATATGCGTCCTCTCAGGGGCGTAGTCGTGGAAATGGTTGACTCGACTCTAGTAATCGAACTGGAGTCGGGTGCAACTATTAAATGGCCCAAAGTCCACGGCCTAAATACCGGTAAGAGAGCCCTAGTAACGTATGATTTGACCACTAATAAACCAAAAATGGTCTTACCATACGTAGAAGCGGCGAGAGAACGTGAAATTAATGTGGAATGCCCCATTGAAGAATCCAAATGTCATGATGATGATGACGCTGAAATTCTGGTTTCTGGGGCTCTCCCCCCTTCTTGTGATGGTGAGTTCTGGGATTCTGATTTCTGGGATTCTGGGGCTCTCCGACAGTGTTTTGATGGGAGTTTTAAGCAGACCTCGGATGATATCGGGTGTTCCGATTATCATGTCTGCAGTGACGAGGGCGAATAACGCTCTTGTATTTTTTCTATACGTTTTTCATTTTTAAGGAGGTATTACTATGTCAGGAAGAGCTATTGGAATGGGAATTGCATCGTTTTCTGGTTTGAGAGTCGCAGCACAGCCGACCTGGATTCCTGCGCACAAGAAGAATGGCGTGGACATCAACAGCCGAATCATCATCCCCACGTATTGTAACAGCCACAGGGGAAAAGATCAGAAGACCGGCGAGAAGGGCAGAAGCGACACGTTCCGTTTGGTGGTGTGGGGAAAATTGGCAGACACGTGTGCCAGATCACTACTGCCGGGTAATGCGTTCGACGCAGTGTGTCGTCCCCATTCGTATTTGGGGAAAGTGTATAATAAAGACGGCACGGTCAGGGTGGATATGGCGGGCGTTCCGATCGAAGTGACGAAAGTGGCCTTTACGGTCATCGACATGATCTTTGCGGAAGAGACCGAGAAGAACATCGCATCCAGCATTCAGGCGGGCCGTCGTCCCATGAATTGGAATGTGAAAGGTCATCCGGATTGGGATTCGTGGGTAAAGATCCTCACCGAGCGGCACAAAGAAGTATGGGACGGGCGATCAGGTGAGTTCGGCAAAGCCCGTGTCATCGTTCCGCAGGGGCCAGGCATCGTGCTCGATTTCACCAGACCGGCGCCGACAGTCGCAGGATATGCGCAGCCTGGACAACCCACGTTGCCACAGCAGATTGCGAATACCTTCGGGGCGAATACGGCACAGTTTGATCCGTACACAGGTCAGCGCATTGCGTCGGCAGCACCCGCAGCGCAGTTCGATCCGTATACCGGTCAGCGCATCGTGTCAGCGCCAAGTGCACCACCGGCACAGTCCATGTCCGGAGGGGGAACCCTGCTGTATTAATGTTGTGAAGTAGCAAGCTTTCGGGTGGGTGGCGATCATGCCATCTGCCCGAAAGTTTTTCTATTCGGAGGTTAAATGAACCGACATTTTTTATCATTGCACTCTAGTATAACCGACTTTTTTTCTTTATTGATTCTCTATTATCTTTACCGATCTTTTTTTCTTTATCATCATATAGTATTAAGCGGGAACTTTGTGATAGGGTGGTGGTGTTGTTTACGGAACCGGCGCTTAAAATTAACCCCGAGGTTTTTCGTCCCCAGCAAAGAAGAGTATGTCTAGGAAATTATCTAGATTAGGACAGAACCCATTCGGTTCACGGCCTAGGAACCTACCATGTTTATTAATATACATATGTTCTACTATACCATCTTCTCTGACATATTCAAATATGATTTTATCATGAGGAATTTTCCCCTGGGCTATAGCAGCACGTATACCCATAAAAATTAATTCATTAGCAACAATAAGACTTTTAGTAGTATTATTACTAATTAATACTTGAACATAATCAATAAATGAATGCATACCAGAATCAGTATATGCCTTTCCTTTTTTATCATCATATCTAATAGTAATCATTTCTTTCTCCTTCCATCTCTAGGTAAGTACATTGGTGCTTCCATTAATAGTTGTTTGTCATTAAAATAATTATATATCATTAGAACACACATTGCTGATACACTAGCTGCTGGTCTATCTAGTAGTTTAGTCATGTGTTCTAGTGCTTCTTCTACCTCTGGTGTTGATAAGACATTGCCATATTTTCTCATTTCCTTTTCCTCTTTGTATTATACTATTATACTATTATACTATTATAAGAATTTCATTCATTAAATGAATTATATGTTGCCACTATACTATATTGGTATAATAC
>CAYGHY010000094.1:0-10873 GCA_964349435.1 uncultured Oscillospiraceae bacterium | reverse complement strand
TTTTTTGCATCCTGAGCACCCTCCTTAAACCGGGAAAGGGGATTCCCCTTTCCAAGCCCCAGTACAGGCATTTCTTAGGAACTTTATAAATTCCTATACATTGAAAAAATATTTGAATCCGGTTTCTGGTTTCTGGTTTCTGGTTTCTGGTTTCTGGTTTGTGGTTTCTGGTTTCTGGTTTTTGTTCATTACACCGGGTACACTTTGTTCTTGTAGTCCACCAGGGTGCTGTCTATCTTATATCTCCCAGCTTGTCGCAATTTAAAGAAGTTTTCTGCTACCTGCGGGAATAGTGCGTATGATAACACATCTTCATCCTGTTCAACATACTGACCTATCTGTTTTCTTATATTATCCAGTTCAGGCTGAATCAGGTCGGCAGGTCGGCAGGTAATCTGCTTCTCGTCTCCGAGTATTTTTTTGTGTATTTCTTCAGATATTGGAGCGGGAGTTTTGCCATATTCACCTTTTACCAAGGCCTTGGATTCCTTGGGTACCATCTTGTATCTTTCGCCGGTGATAACATTCATAACAGCCTGTGTGCCGACGATCTGACTCGTAGGTGTCACCAGCGGAGGATACCCGAAATCTTCTCTTACTCTGGGCACTTCCTTCAAAACCTCATTAAACTTGTCAGACTTACCGGCTTGTTTTAGCTGTGAAACGAGATTTGAAAGCATGCCGCCCGGAACCTGATAAATTAATGCGTTTACATCCACATCCATCACTTTAACATCAAGCAGTCCCGATGCAATATATTTCTCCTTAAGCAGTCTGAAATAGTCAGCTATTTCACTCAGTAAGTCAAGATCCAGCCCTGTGTCATATTCAGTACCTCTTAGTGTTGCAACCAGTGATTCCGTTGGAGGCTGAGAAGTACCCATTGCCAACGGCGAGATAGCACAGTCCACAATGTCCGCTCCGGCCTCAATTACTTTTAAATAGGTCATTGATGCAACACCACTTGTATAGTGGGTATGTATCTGGATTGGCACCTTTATGTACTCCTTCAATCCTTTGACAAGCTCATACGCTGTATATGGAAGAAGCAAACCTGCCATGTCTTTGATACAAATGCTGTCTGCACCCATTTCTGCGAGCATTCGTGAGTCTTTTACAAAATGCTCCGTGCTGTGAACAGGGCTGATCGTATAGCTCACTGTGCCCTGTGCATGGCCGCCTTCTCTTTTGCATGCATTTATTGAAGCTTCAATATTTCTCACATCATTCAAAGCGTCAAATATCCTGATTATGTCAATGCCATTTGCAATAGATTTCTGTACAAAATATTCCACCACATCATCCGCATAATGCTTGTAGCCAAGTAAATTCTGACCTCTCAGCAGCATCTGAAGCTTTGTCTTCTTAGCCCTGTCTTTAATTTTCCTGAGCCTTTCCCAAGGATCTTCATTCAAAAACCGGAGACAGGCGTCAAAGGTCGCTCCTCCCCAGCATTCGAGAGAGTTGTAGCCTATACTGTCCAGCTTTTCAACAATCGGCAGCATGTCCTCCACACCCATCCTGGTGGCTATCAGTGACTGATGGGCATCCCTCAGCACCGTTTCTGTTATTTTAATCCTGCCCATTATACGACCCTCCTTAATCCAAAGATACCAGCAAATCGCCCGTGTTAACAGAGCTACCCATGGATACGTTAATTGATGCCACAATACCTTCTGAAGATGCAACGATTTCATTTTCCATCTTCATTGCCTCAAGTATGATCAACACCTGATTCTTTTTAACTATATCGCCTACATTTGCTGAAATTTTAAGTATTGTGCCGGGCATTGGGGCTGTAATCTTTACTGTACCTGTCGCTCCATTAACTGCTGCTGTTGCCGCAGCAGGGGACATCGGTGCCGCTGCGGGCGCTTTTGCCTGAGCGGCCGGAGTTGTAACCGCTACCGGAGTGCTTGCTGCAGTAATAGGTATACTGGCTGTTGGAACAGTTGGAAATCCATCTCTTAATTCTTCCACTTCAACTTCATATCTGTTTCCATTTACTTTTATCAAAAACTTTTTCACTATAAAGCTCCTCCCGACCCATATTTTTTAATCTAAGGTTTTAGTTATGCAATGACAATTTTATATAGGGAGTATCGCAAATGCCCCTCAAAAGAACACTGGATTACTATGCGTATAAATTGCGATTCAACCGCTCAAGTCTGCCTGTCTTGTTCCAGGCCGGCGACGTCTGGGGAACATGCCTCATGGATCTGACCACAAGTCTGTAGCCGGGTCTCGCTTCCATTGCAGCAATTGCTGCAGCTATCACAGCAAGTACCTCATTACTGATTCTTCTGTTTTCATTTTTATCCATGCTTACACCTCCATATTAAAGCGGTATATTTCCATGCTTTTTCAAAGGTCTGTTTTCCCTTTTGCCTGCAAGTAATTCCAGTGCATTAATCAGCCTGCCCCGTGTGGTGGCCGGATCGATGACATCATCAACATAGCCTCTGGCAGCTGCTATATAGGGGTTGGAAAACTTGTTCCGGTACTCCTCTATTTTCTGTTCCCTGGCTGTTACGGCATCATCAGCTGAAGCAATTTCCTTCCTGAAGATTATATTTGCTGCACCTTCAGGTCCCATTACCGCAATTTCCGCACTTGGCCACGCAAATACCACATCCGCACCAAGGTGCTTGCTGTTCATCGCAATATATGCGCCTCCGTATGCTTTTCTCACAATAACATTGATCTTCGGTACAGTCGCCTCCGAAAAAGCATAAAGAAGCTTTGCGCCATGTCTTATAACGCCGCTATACTCCTGTCCTGTACCGGGCAGATAGCCGGCAGTGTCGGTAAACGTAACAAGTGGTATGTTAAAAGAATCGCAAAAACGTACAAACCTTGCACCTTTATCAGATGAGTTGACATCAAGCACACCAGCCAGAAATTTTGGCTGGTTGGCAATAATACCGACTGTCTTGCCATTAAGCCGGCCAAAACCAACAACGATATTCTGGGCAAAAAGCTTGTGCACCTCAAAAAAATCGCCGTTATCCATCACGCGATTTATAACATCCTTAATGTCATATGGCTTATTGGCGTTTACAGGAATCAGTTCCAGTAAACTTTCATCAATCCTGTTCAAATCGTCATTAGCAAACAGCTCCGGAGGATCTGTCAGATTGTTGTCCGGCAGGAAGCCGATAAGCCTTCTTATTTCCATCAAACACTCTTCCTCATTAAGACTTAAGAAATGTGCAACACCACTTTTAGCGTTATGTACCTCTGCTCCGCCAAGGGTTTCAAAAGTTACGTCTTCACCTGTAACCGATTTGATAACCTGTGGGCCTGTTATAAACATGTAACTAGTCTTATCCACCATGAACACGAAATCTGTTATAGCAGGAGAATATACAGCTCCTCCGGCGCAAGGCCCCATTATAACTGAAATCTGCGGTATGACACCAGAGGCCAGCGTATTCCTGAAGAATATATCACCATAACCGCTCAGTGCGTCGATACCTTCTTCAATCCTTGCCCCGCCGGAATCATTGATGCTGATAAATGGTGTTCCCATCTTAACCGCCATGTCCATTACCTTGGTGATCTTGCGGGCATGTGCTTCGCCAAGAGAGCCCCCGATAACAGTGAAGTCCTGGGACGATACAAATACAGGCCGTCCGTCAATGCTCCCATAACCTGTTACTACGCCATCGCCGGGCACCTTTTTCTTCTGCATATCGAAATCAATCGCTCTTGTCTCAACAAATGCGTCAATTTCAACAAAAGAATTACTGTCAAAGAGCTTTTCAAGCCTCTCCCTGGCTGTTAATTTTCCAGATTCATGCTGCTTCGCAATCTTGTCAGTACCGCCTCCTGCCTCAATAATCTCTTTCCGAACATGGAGGTCGTTTATCTTCTCATCAGTTCCCATGAGTCTTCCACCTCATCTTCTAAATTCTAATTCTATTGATCTTACAGTAATATATTACCTGGTGCTAATAAAGAATTATATTCTATTTTCCTTTTAATATCAATAATATTTGCATACCGATACAATAAAATATAAACCGCTGCAACTGTTAAGGTCTGGCAATTCTTTTTAGCGACTCAATCTCCTTTTTGCTCAGGTACCTCCAATTCCCCTCTTCCAAGCCTTCAATCTTAACGGGTCCAATGGCAACTCTTTTTAGTCGCAAAACTACATGTCCCATCACCTCAAACATTTTCCTGACCTGTCTGTTCCTACCCTCATGTATGATGATTTCAATAATCGAATCCTTTTTTGATGTATCAACTATACTTACTTTGGCGGGTGCTGTTTTATAACCCTCTATCTCAATACCGTTCTCAAGACCTTTTATTTCTTCTTCTTTCAGACTGCCGCTTATCATGACACGATACGCTTTTGTCATCTCGTGTTTCGGATGAGTCAGCCTGTTAGCCAGTCCTCCGTCATTTGTAAGAAACATTAAGCCGGATGTATCATAATCAAGTCTTCCGACAGGATATATCCTTTCTTTGACGGTTTCGACCAGATCGAGAACCGTTCTTCTTGAAAACTGGTCCTTTGCTGTGGAGATGTACCCGACAGGTTTGTTAAGCAATATATACACTTTTTTTTGCTCCTGCCTGATCTCTTTTCCGTCTACCTTAATAAGCTCTTTGCCTTCTATTTTAGTTCCGGGGACTGTAACTATCTTCCCATTAACTTCCACTCTGCCTTGGGAAATGAACTCCTCACACTTGCGCCTAGAAGCTACACCTGCTTCTGCCAGATATTTCTGCAATCTGATTTCAGACATAATTTTCCTTTCCCCCCACCGCTTCATCGATACATACTTGCCATTCCAAGAAAATTCGCTTCGCTCATGATTCAAACATCCGGGCAATCTATGTATGTCTAATAAAATATATCACGTATTCACAAAAAACGCCATAATCAAACCTGTAAGAACATTCTCCAATAAGTTTGTTTATGGCCTTTTATGTCTATTCCCTCTGAATAAAGTTTTTTTCTTACTCCAATTCATTTTTCCTTAGCGTTTTTTCACCATCCTCTGTTTTAATTTCCTTTTTTACTGAGACCTTTTTTTTAAAGAATTCCTCTAACTTGCATAACAGTTCCGGAAACAGATCAAGCACCTTGTCCATAGTGGAATTGATATTTACCGGCAAGAGTTTTATTTGCCCATTTCCTACTACCATAAAAGCAACAGGGTTTATGCTTACCCCTGCACCACTACCTCCGGCAAATGGGTACTTCTCGCTTTTCCAGCCGCTATCGTCTTCCTTGTCTCTGCTTCGATTGTCGTACTTCTCTTCACCGTTCATTGTATAACTGTACTCACCCCCGCCGGCTGCAAAACCAAAAGCAACTTTTGAAATCGGGATAATCACCGTACCATCAGGCGATTGCACCGCATCGCCTACAATAGTATTGACATCCACCATTTCCTTAATGCTTTCCATTGCAGTTGTCATCAATCCTTCTATAGGATGTTGTTCAGCCACTAACTTCACCACCTATCGTTTTATTTGCTTTCATTTTTATGTGATATTTCGCATTGTATATTTTTATCAACACCACTATAATATGGACTAATTTGACGTGAAATATGCAGCAGACATCTACTTCAAAAACTTTTCTATCAAAGCAGGGAGTTATAACTATTTCTTTTTTGAAAGCCTTTAGGAATCTTGAGAGATATGTAATCAGGATACCTGCGGCAGTCCATAATAATCCGCACAGCAATCCGGTCTGCGCTGCATCCCCTGTACCCTGTTTTAACTTTATCTTCAATTCTACATGAACATCTCTTTTATTCAGATACTTTCTAATATCTCCAAACAGACTGCCGTGGTCTTTTAAATAAGATCTTGCTCTTATATATTTCTTGTAAATATCCAAAGGCGTAAGTCTATAGTTATTTTCCGTACCGGTTCGTATTTCCCTGAACTTTCCTTTTACTAACCTAAATTTGACTTTATTGCCAATGGTTTTTGCAAGGGGAATCTCATAGCAGTATAGGAAAAATCCGTCTCTTGTATAAAAGGAAAGCACAACCCATTCATTTTTCTCATTACGTATATAATCAAGAGATGCCTTGATATCAATCCAAAAAAGAGCCGTGTATATGACAAGCAAAACAAAAAAAACAGCCAGATAAAGCATAACCTACCTCAATAAACATATAAGAGCCTCTTCCTAGCTATTTTCCCCGTTCTATTAATATTTCATACTTATGTATCTGTCAACCCCGATTCTACAGATGCCAGTTCTTCCGATAACAGCATCATTTCCAGCCCAATAATAGGCAAATCGTTGGTGGACTTAAATCCGAAGCTCCTCAGAAACTCTTCAGTCGTCTCATAGATCATCGGTTTACCTGGAGAATCCAATCTTCCCGCTTCTTTTATAAGATTCCGCTCAACAAGTCTTAAGATAGCGCTATCGGAATTTACTCCCCTTATCATTTCAATTTTTGCTCTGGTAACAGGCTGGTTGTACGCGACAATGGATAATGTCTCAAAAGCAGCCTGAGACAAGGCCTGCTTTTGTCTTGGCTCAACAAGTCTTTGTATATACTCAGCATGCTCGGGTCTGGTACATAATTGGTAACACGCACCCAGTTCACGGAGCATAATACCTCTTTTAGAATTTTGAAGTGTAACCGCCATATTACTTAAAATAAGACGTGTGGTTTTTCTGTCCAATTCCAGTATATCTGCCATCTTCTCAAGAGGAAGTGGATCCCCGGCTGCAAAAAGCAACCCCTCTATTACAGCTTCAATTTCCTTTATATCCATGCACTATTGCCTTCTTCCTTATTTGCACTCCAATCAGGTCGGCATTGTCATTCCGAACTCAGCCAAGAATCTTACTTCACGCCAAATGATCTATGTTTTCCGGCTCAAACTGTAACTGATCGATTAATGTTTCTGCTTTATGAATGTGTATCTCTTCAAATTGTTTTCTTTGCTCCAGCTTTACCTTTTTAAGTTTTGCAAGTTCAAGTATAGCCATAAACCCGGTTATGACATCGGTTGGCGAATGATATTTTACCGAGAAAAGCTCCGAAAACTTTAGACGACCTTTTTTAAGCAGTTCTCTGACTATTTCACGCATTTTGCTTCTAAGAGATACTTTCTCATGCTGTATAATCCTGCTTATATTGCTTACATTAGGATTCATCTTCTTTCGGTTCTTTTCCAGCAGTTCAGCATATATTCTCTGCAATTCGTCAGGTATAAGTTCGAGAGTTTCTTCCCTTTTAGTAAACTGTTTGATTTCAGGGAGCTTATAATATACCAGCGCCCAGTCCTTTTCACGCTGTCTTAAGACATGAGAAACTTCCTTGAATTTTCTGTATTCCAGAAGCTTCAAGACAAGCTCTTCTCTTGGATCCGTTACCTCCTGTATTTCCTCTTTCTTTGAAGGAAGCAGCATTCTTGATTTAATGTGTAAAAGTGTCGCAGCCGTTACAAGAAACTCACTCGCCACTTCCAGGTCGAGCTCATGCATGCCAAACAAATACTCCATATACTGATCCGCAATAATGTTTATTGGAATATCATAGATGCTGAACTGGTTTTTTTCAATCAAATGAAAAAGCAGATCAAACGGGCCTTCAAAATTTTCAATTTTTATCATGCAGGCATTAGTAAGTACACTTTCCAAGCCTGAACCCCCAAACTTTAACAAAATCCTATCAATTATATTTTCATTGCTTTTCTAACATCATTCATGGTCTTTTCAGCAATTATTCTGGCACTGGCATTTCCATTCTCAACTACTTCTTTTATGTAACCAGGCTTTTTAAGTAAACCCAAGCGTCTTTCATAAATAGGCGCCAGAATTAGTGTCATTCTGACAGCAAGGTTTTTTTTGCACTGTACGCAGCCAATGCCTCCTGTTCTGCAAAGAGATTCAGTTTCCCCGAAGCTTTCTTCGTTGAACACCTTATGGAAGGCAAATACAGCGCATACCTCCGGGTGTCCTGGGTCGTCCTTTTTAATTCTTTCCGGATCAGTAATCATATTCATTACTTTTTTCCGTACTGTCTCAGGATCGTCAGAGAGTGCTATGGTATTATTATAGCTTTTACTCATTTTCCTTCCATCAGTTCCTGGAAGGATCTTGGCCTTGGTCAGCAATGCCGTAGGTTCTGGGAACACATCTCCAAACATAAAATTGAATCGTCTGGCAATTTCTCTTGTTAGTTCAACATGGGGGATCTGATCTTCTCCTACCGGAACCGAATTTGCTTTGTACATTAAAATGTCTGCAGCCTGAAGGCAAGGATACCCTAAAAAACCGTAAGTTGTTATGCTCTTATCCTTTAATTGTGAAAGCTGATCCTTGTAGGTAGGGCATCTATATAGCCACGAAAGCGGCGTAAACATTGAAAAGAGCAGATACAGCTCTGCATGCTCCTTTATGGCAGACTGAATAAATATGGTGCATTTTTCCGGATCCAGCCCTGCACTAAGCCAGTCAATAATAATATCCTCAATATTGGCTTTTATATCAGATGTCTCTTCATAGCTAGTTGTCAAAGCATGCCAGTCTGCAACGAAAAAATAACAATTATATGCATTCTGTAGTTTTATCCAGTTCTCCAGCGCTCCGAAATAATTTCCCAGATGCAGTGCGCCTGTTGGCCTCATTCCACTTAGCATCGTACCTTTTTTCATATGTACATCACTCCCAATATAGCATTATGGCTCATATATTTATACTTAATTGTAAATATAAGAATAATCTCTGTCAACTATATATAATGCAAAAACAATTACGGCCATATGTTTCACACTTATATTACCTTCATACGTCATTTCAATAACCCAATTAACCCCAAAACAGGTATGGACAATAACATAAAAACACTCTCGACAGCTTTTCTAAAAGGCCACATAAATGTCGAAAGGATCCCTGGCTTTAAAAGCATCACTGCCAAAAACGCCATTCCAATGTAGTTCTCATATCTCATAAGTTTAAAATACAGATGAGCAGGAAGCACAGCAGTCAATACTTTTGAGCCATCCAGTGGCGGTATCGGAATGATGTTGAATATCGCAAGGCCAATATTAATCATATAAAAAAATCTGCAAATATTGAATATTATTGATTGAACAGAGAAGCCCGAACCGAATATGCCAAGGCTGCTGTTGTAAACTTCGTTTGCAGAAAAGCCATTTCTTAGGGCAATGAAAGCCATCGGAAAAGAAAAAATGAAGGCCAGTAAAATATTTGAGACCGGTCCTGCCAAACTTGCCGTAACTGTTCCAAGTTTATAATTTTTATAATAGCTTGGGTTAATCGGCACAGGCTTTGCCCATCCAAAGCCAAAACCACTATACATAGAAATAACCAGCATCAACGTACCCAAGGGGTCAAGGTGCTTGAACGGGTTCAGAGTAAGTCTTCCCATATTCCTGGCCGTCGGGTCTCCGTGCTTGTAAGATATATAAGCATGTGCCATTTCATGAAAACTCAATGAAATGAGTATTGCAGGTATTGCGTATAAATAAAGAAGTAAATTGCCATTCATTATTCCTTCTCCTTTGTTCTCTTCACACTTCTCATTTATTATACCAGACAAAATTTAAAACGTCTGCATATATAGTCAGAGCTGAAAACAAATACTTTTCCGCAACTCTCCGCAACTTATATATTTACTTCGATGCTCTGCCCATTCCGAACCATTCCTGCGCCATATCAAAAAATATTCTAAGAAATGATGCCCTTTGCACATCATTTGAAGCTACTAGCTCTGCATTTCCCGCCTCATTTCCATTAATTGCATAGGTGACTTCACCAATCTTCTGGCCTGCCTTCACCGGCGCGGTTAAATCGCTTTTAATTCTGACAATCCTCTCTATTTTACCCTTCTCTCCCTTTTTTAATAATAGCTTCACATCTTCTTTGTAAACGGCATTAGTTGTTGACTGTATACCTTTTTTCACTTCTACCTGCTGAACCCGTTCACCCAAACTGTTCACCAGTGTGGTCTCAAAATTGGCAAAGCCATAATCCAGCAACTTACGACTTTCAGCAAACCTAGTATTGGAATCCGGTGCTCCCAGCACTACAGATACCAGCTGTTGTCCGTTTCTTGCCGCAGAAGCTGCCAGACAGTACCCTGCCGCCTCTGTATAACCTGTTTTAAGGCCAACCGTACCTTCGTAAAATCGTACCAGTTTATTTGTATTGTCAAGTGCTATCGCTTTTTTACCCGGAACATTATCACGAAACTTTGCTTGCCATATCCTGGTGTATTCAGCTATCTCCGGATACTTCTGCAATAGCTCTCTGGACATTAGCGCGACGTCATATGCGCTGCTGTAGTGGCCTTTGTCTATAAGTCCTGAGCAATCAAGAAATTTTGTATTATTCATCTTAAGCTCTCTTGCCTTTTCGTTCATCATGTCTACAAATACTTCTTCACTGCCTGCCACAGCTTCAGCCAATGCAACCGTTGCATCATTTGCCGAGCGAATTGCCACAGCCTTGAATAATTCATTGACCGTGAACACCTCGCCGATCTCCAACCATACACTGGTGCCCTTCGTATTATATGCATGTTCACTCACTGTCACCTTTTTATTCATCGCAATTCTGCCGTTATCTATTGCTTCCATAATAAGCAGCATAGACATGATCTTTGTCACGCTTGCCAGCGGAAGCTTGTCGTGACTATTCTTTTCCTGCAGCACCATACCCGAATTGAAATCAATCAACACGGCGCCCTTTGCCTTTAGCTCTGTTACAGCCGTTTTATTCATAATTTTCATAACCGTTGCGTCATCATACGCTGTATAATCTACAGGTGCAGCATGAACATTTAATATAAAGAATGATGAGAATAAAACCATAATAGAAAGACTAAATGATACGGCCTTTTTCAACATAATT
>CAYGHY010000093.1:0-10936 GCA_964349435.1 uncultured Oscillospiraceae bacterium | reverse complement strand
TTCCATAGCGAACAAGATAAATTCGCTTTGGTTTTAAGTCATGAGCGAAGCGAATCTTCTTGATCTCATATTTGCCATAATACGCCACCTTCCAATACCTTCATATATTCAACAATGCGCTATTTATCATATAGCTTTCTCAAGTCCACCAAATCCGTATTTTTTTTCTTTGCAACTGCTTCCTCCAGCTCCTTGGTAAACCCGGTTTTTGAAAACAGAATATAATATTTGTTCTTATATTGTTTAAAAAGCTCACTCTTTTTAACCAGCTCATTCAGGACTTCTATGCCGGTCGGATCATTTCTCCATTTGCACTCTCCGAAAATCGCATTATCCTCATCAATCGCCAGAATATCAATTCCCTCCTGCCGCTTCTTATCCGGATTGTTCCCCCACCATCTACCGATTCTCCCGAACACAAAAGGTAAAGTAAGCTTTGCGTTTTCTCTTATAAGGTATTGGGTACAAATCTGTTCAAAAATCTGTCCCATATAAATAGATAGCTGTGGAGCTACAGCTTTATCATATACGATACCGGATAATCCTGTAGCGATACTGCTCATATTGCTCGGAATAAATCTATACCAGAAGCGAAACATCTGATCGTCCAGCAAATAAATACTTTTCCGACCTTCATCTTCTGTCAGGGGCTTATCTTTTTTAATGATTCCCAATGCCATTAGAGCAGAAATATACTTTGCACACTTATTGCTTTCAAGTCCATTCTTTGTAGCAATTTCATTAAGCTTCGACGCGCCGTTCGCTATAGCCGCAATGATTCCGTTGTATGTAGCAGGTTCTCTTAATTCCTGCTTTAATAAATTGGCCGGTTCTTCAAACAGATGCCCGGATTCGCTTAAAAATAAATTCTCTATATTTCCTTTAACACTCAAATTCAATCTAATCCTTGCAAGATATTCAGGAACTCCCCCTGTGACTCCATATAGTACAGCTTGCTCCTCGGCATTAAAACCAATCAATAACTCAGCAGATTCATAATAAGTAAAGGGTTTGATTTTGAATTGGGCAGTTCGTCTTCCATATAAAGGACTTTTATGCCCTAATACCTGATACTCCATGAAACTCATGGATGAACCGCAAAGAATCAAAAAGAGTTTACTTTCCTTCAGTTTCATATCAATATGAGCCTGTATAATGGACGAGATTGCCCTGTTGCTTTGAGCCAGATAGGGATATTCATCAATAACCAGAATAATTCTTTCATCACAGGATATTTTATAAATATAGTCAAAGGCTTTTTCCCAATTGGGGAAATATACATTACCTTCTGATTCCTTTGAAGTAACAGTAAAAACATCTGTGCTGAAATTCTCTATATTAATTAGATCATTTGCTTCCCGTGCAATAAAATAAATAGCTTTTTTGCCTTTGCAGAATTCTTTAATAAGTGTAGTTTTGCCAACTCTTCGTCTGCCATATATCACAGTGAACTCAAATTGACTACTTTCATACATCATATTCAGCTTTTTTAGCTCCTGTTGTCTACCTACAAACATCTATAATCACCTCATTATTTGCAAACTCATAAGTTTGCAACTCACAAGTCGATATTATCACACTATTTATACAAATTCAAGTATATGCTTATTATTGCACTTAAAGTATCTTCATATGGTTGCAGGCAGATTAACAGCTTTTATTTTAAAAATAGTAGCTATTCAAACCGGTAACAATTTGGTTATTTTGCAAGCGATAAACTGAATAATATTAAGAATAAGCTAATGCCAATGGTCGCATCTTTTCACTTCCACTCATTCTCTTTGTTCAGCTAGGTAGGGCCTTCGACTCCGGATGTGACTGTTTGCACTTGCTATATATCGCACATCCAGTTATTGCTTTCCACGTTTGTGAGCGCTTCTGCCACATCTTTTTACACTTTTTTCGAAGCTCAATACCATTTACTGCTGCGTTACCTCCCAGTCAATTCTACTTCGCTGACTTTCTGTCTACGCTTAAAGTGATGTGTTACCACAGCACCTCCAAGACTCGATACAAGGCGGTTAGCTAAACCTTACCTTGGCAGGGTTCCCACCTGCTAGAATGTGCGACCTGCCGGGACGCACCACAAATAAGTGGTTCCATGAGACCGTACGCTAACAATTGCTTTAGCGACTCGTTAAATGTGTGATGATTCAGTCAATGTCTCCTCCTCGACTATTAAATCCAAAGGAGGAATCTTGGATACCATCAGCTCAAAACCATTTCAAATACCAAAACAATTAGTACCGGAAGCATGGAAACTGGTAAAAGCTAATGCTGGGCCTGGTTTATACTGCTAATCCAACTTTGTTTGAGTACTGGAAATTGTTTAAAGTGTATTAACGGGAGCGGTGTGAGTCGAGAGATTCCCGCACCGTTCTGCGAGAGCCTGAGGGTGAAATTCCCTCGGGCTACTCAACTACGTCGAATGAAAGGCTTAGGAGTTATGCGAGGATATTATTATGGTTTCAGAGACTGTTGTTATTTTTCTACTTTTAAGGCTAACCTGATACACAAACATGTTGAGTCAGCTCGAGCATATGGATGACAGCGTTAAATATGGGATTAATTACTTATTTAAACAAGTTGGCTCTTCAAAGCTGGAAAAAATAATATTATATTGACATATATTGAAAAACAGTATATTATAGTATTATCTAGCTAGGAAAAAAATAAAATGAGAAAGAAAGGTATTGATTATGAAGAAACTTTTAATACGCCGCTTACCATTTTTATTAATTTTATTAGTATTGATAACTCAAGTTTCGGTCTATGCAGCTGCCGGTGAAAATCAGGTGAATAACAGTAGTGACGGTAAGTTGATTAATATTTTGCAGACTGAGAAGTCAATTGAAAAAATTGACAAAAAACATGTTGAACAAGTTAAAGACCAAAAGTATGAAACAATAGAAGTAACAGATGCAAAGGAAATCGAAAAGCTTGCCAAGATTCATGGATTCACAAATACTAGTAAAGAAAAAATTACAAAAATTGAATTAGTTAATGTTACACCAGTAGCTGAAATTGTAAATCCTTTGGAAGAAGGGATAAGTCTCAATCATTTGGACTGGACAATCAGAGCTGTTAAGTCAGGAACCTGTGTTGATTATGGGTCAGGATGGTATAATTCTTCGACTGATCTTAAATGGGACTTGTGGTGGGATGGGCCAGATACTGCTGTGGTTCAAGAAACCATTTCAGAGGATGCTTCATATAATTGTTCTGTAGGGGTTAGCGCTAGTGAAGTAACAGCAGAAGTTGGTTTTAGCGTTTCATCATCATACTCTGTCATGTATTCAAGTACAACACCAGTACCTGCTGATAAAAAACTAAATGTCAAAGTCTATAGATTACATCAAAAGAAATCGTTTGATGTTTGGGAGTACCATCTCTTTAATGCGGCTCACTATTATACTACAGGATGGGCGTATAAACCAAATGGAGCATATTTCGCAAAAGCATGGTATGATCTTTAAAAACAAATTAACCTCAACAAAGGCAGAGTTATGCTTTTGTTGAGGTATTTTTCTGGAAAAAAGGAGAGTTTAATGACTAAGGATTATTATTCAGTAAAACTTATATGTGCAACTATTATTATTTCATTTTTGTTATTATCAATTTCAATTTTCTTGGGTAGTGTTTTAAAGAATAGATATCATTATTATCCAGAAAAGGATAAAATGGTTGACACACTAACTGGTACTATTAAAGATCATAAATGAGGATTAAATACGGTATGACTAGAATTTTTGTACTTAAGCTAACAATATTAGCTTTTTGCTTATTTGGTTTCTTTCCATACTCGTACAAATTCAATAATCCCTTTGAAGAAAAAAGGTATATTATTGCCAAAGCTGGGTATTGGCATAGCCATGCTGTTGATGAATGCAAAATAAAGCTATAAGGCATCCGTCGAAGGGAACCGTAGGGTTCCATAGCGAACAAGAAAATTCGATTTGATTTCAGGCTATGAGCGAAGCGGAGTTTTTCTTGTACTGGTATATGCTGTTGAAATCCGGCCGTGTTGCGGTATCCATCAGATATGCCGAGGCTTGGGCATCTTCAATTCTATTTGCATTCAAGACTGCAATAATTTTATTCTGATTTCCTATGCCTATTCCATGACCATAATAGCTTCCTTTGCCCAGATCAATAGCGTTCTCACCTTGCCATTCCGGTGTGAGAGGATTCACCTCAGGATTTTTAAAATACCTGCAATCACCTGGAATATAATCGGAAAGCTTGCGATATGTAGCCACTCCAAGGATGTCATCCAATTGCTGCCAGTTCATTAATATGATTTCCGGGAATGCTTTATTGAACAAATCCTCGGAATATGCATCCAACACAGCTTTGTAATATACTATGACAATTGCGGTAGCACATTCTGTAGCATATTTTCGGGTGTTTTGAAAAATATCATATATTGCGTCGGAGGACCTGATGTCTTTTTTAAGAACAAAGCCTCCATTTTGGCTTCGCTCCCAAAAGGCTTCATTGCATTTGGAATCATGGAAAGTACGGAAACCTAGCCTTTTACCGTATAAAGCATGAGATGCGTTTATTATGTTTTTACGCAAATCTATTTCGAAAATCAAATCTTCTTGAGAGGGATATTCATATGTACCGGTGCTTTTTAGAAGCTTTTCTAGCATTTCAAACTCGGCGCTTCCATTTGGGTATTTATTTAAAAGGCTCTGTGGATCCAATTCGCCACTCGCATACTTTATCATATCAATCCCCCCATTATTTGGGTTGCCAGACTGGTCTGCACATCGATAGGAAAACGTATCCAGGTATTCCATTGATAAATATTTTTTCTGTAAAGCATGTAAGAAAAGTCTGCCAATTGCTGCTGCAGTCGTTCAGGCAATTCACCAAAGCGGGATGAAAGTGCGTTTTCAAGCTCATTTAGTGCGATTAAGGGCTCGCCGGTGTCAACCGATACGGGTCGGCATAAATATTTTGCAGCCCAAGACACGGCATAGTAAATGGGTGAACTGCTCAGATGAAGGCTCTCTCCTGTATAGTAAAGGTATGCTCTGTTATTCTGAAGCCAGGACAGGACGCCACTGTAAAGCGCTATTCCTGAAATATCAGGCCATTTCCTGATTACAGGGACAAAGCATAAAAGTCTTTTCGAAAGCGAAATCTCACTGCTGTCAGGAGAATAGAGCCGTCGGGCTATCAACAGGAGGCTTTCGGGACTGCGGGCTTCAAAAAAAGCCCATACAAGTTCATGTATCAGCTTGCCGCCACGTTGCCGGGCAAATATCATTTCAGCTATCTCCGGCAATACGGCTGTATCCCTGAAGCTTCTTGTCAGCATTAATGATGAAAGTTCCATCAACTGATCATAATCTTTGTCGGTATCATTATAGAAATAACCTGTTCTAATCATCCACCTTAGTGCGGAAGCGGTATCCTCTTGTCCGGAGCGGATTGTTTTTTCAGTCTTTGCAGTCTTTTTACCGGTCAGCTCCGCCACAATTTCCAGTGACTTCCGGTATAAAGGATTTATAGCTTCGGCCACATTTGCTTTTGAAAGCTCATGCCTAAGTAAATACAATGTCACAAACTGCAATTTGTGGTCATTTATCATTTCCAAAGACACTTCTCTATTGTTTTGGAGCAGGCAATGGTAATAATTCTTCAGACCTTCTGATCCATTGCTAAACCTTATGTTATCTAATAAACTCAGCTGACTGGCAGACATGTATTTCACCCCCCCCTATATGATTATTCTTCAAAAGTCTGCTTAAAAACGAATTTTTTGAGCTTTTGAAGGAATGAATGTCCCTGTATGCTCAGTGCGGCGATTTTCATACTTAAGTTTGCAGCTTGGCTGCGATATGCAGCATGCTATTACCAGTATATTGGTTTACAGGGATTTTGCGACTTGTCCTTCCATTTCACAAGCGGTATAATAAGTTTCATATTAGGAATATGGGGTCGGCAGAATGTTTATCCGCAAGGATGTTTTGAAGCTTTCGCTGCCTTTGTTTGCAGAGCAGGCTTTCATAATGGTAATGGGCGTCATTAACACCATGATGGCAGGGCATCTTGGCAAGGAGGCCGTTTCAGCTATTGGCATGGTGGATTCCATAAACAATATTTTAATTGCCTTCTTCTCTGCTCTTGCTGTGGGGGGTACAGTTGTAGTTGCACAGTATTATGGACAGACGAATACCGTTAAAGTCAATGAAGCTGCCAGACATACTGTTTTCGCAAGCATTCTGCTTTCGCTTTTTATTACGGCTCTTCTTTTTATATTCAGAAATGTTGTTATTGAGGTGCTTTTTGGCTCAGCAGAGCGGCAGGTTATGGAGAATTCGCTCACTTATCTTGAAATTACTCTATTTACATACCCGCTGATTGCATTAACTTCGGTTGCCTGCGGTGTGCTGAGAGGCGTCGGCGATACCAGAACTCCTATGAAGGTAACCATATTTATGAATTTTCTTAATATTGTACTAAGCTATATATTAATATATGGAATAAAATACCAAAACAATCATTTCAATATCATAATTCCCGGCAACGGTATCAAGGGAGCAGCTTATGGCATAGCCACAGCCCGTACTGTCGGTGCGCTGATATTCTGTTTTGTGCTGCTAAACGGCTCTAAGATCATAAAACTAAAGTTGGACAGGCAATTCAGACCGGAATGGAATATGCTGAAATCCATTTTTGGCATCGGCTTACCGGCTAGTGTGGAATCTTTGTTATTCAACAGCGGCAAGCTTATTACGCAGATGTTCATTGTAGGCATGGGCACTGCTTCCATTGCCGCTAATACGATTGCAGGATCTGTGTTTGGCTTGATCAATATACCCGGCACCGCATTCAGTATAGCTGCGATAACTCTTGTAGGGCAGCATATGGGCAGAGGGGAAAGTGAAAAGGCGGGAAGTACAATTATGTATTTGACAAAAGCAACCTCTCTTTGCATGCTTGCAATTTGCATGATAATTTTTCCATTTGCGGAACTCCTTGTCTCGGCTTATACTATAAATGCAGATGTTATACCGATTGCGGTAAGCCTTGTCAAGACATCTCTGTTGACGGTGCCTACACTTTGGGCGTCATCTTTTTTGATACCTGCAGGCTTGAAGGGTGCGGGTGATGTTAAGTATACGCTGCTTGTATCGATATTTGGCATGTGGGCTTTCAGAGTGGTAATGGGTTATGTCCTGAGTACTTTACTCGGTCTTGGTGTTATCGGAGTATGGCTGGGCATGTACATTGACTGGCTGGTCAGGAGTGTTCTGTTTTATGCCAGGCTCAGGCGAGGCAAATGGAGGAGCAATACTGTCATAAGGGATATTTACTCGATTTGAATCAGATATGCGCCTGATGGATACCCTTGTGAAAAACAGGAAGCAAAGGGGCATTAAAAGAGGCACTAAAAGGGGCATTAAAAGAGGCATCTAGGCAATCCACCTGAAGAACCGGTAGATATGCTTTTAATGCCTGAGGTTAGTGCTTTAACGCACTGCTTCTGCAAGAATTATTCGGAAGTTTTCGCTGTAGTCTTCAGGGCAATGAATTTATCCCTGAGCAGAGTGCCCGGATTGCGTTCAAGTCCAAGGTCGGCAGCTCTTACTGCATTTGATGTATTTCCTGTTTTTGACATTGCATTGGCCAGATTGTACCAACTGGCAGTGTCATCGGGATTCTGCCTGAGTTTACTGATATAGTAAGGTACTACCTTACCCGCTAAGTACCGTGTATTATCCAATTTCTCCAACTCAAACCCATTCCAGTTAACCAGCTCTATGTCATATATGTCAGGCGCTTCCTCATTCCACAAAGCAAGTAAAGTTTTAGCTGATGCTCCGGTAGTGCTGCGCGATTTCTGAAGCTCCAGTTTGCTGTACTTTCTGCTGAATATTTTCCTAGCGTTGCCATCATCCAAAGAGTAAGCAAAAAGTGTGCGGCTCTGTAATTTTGAGGTAAGTCCCAATAGCAGATAATTTTTGCCGTCTCCTCTAACATTTGCACTATTTCTATAGTGTATTCCTTCATACTCCGGGTTGCTGATCTCAGCCATCTTGTACCACTGTAAATCATCCTTTCTGAGCACCAGTGTTTTTACACCGTCGTTAGTTCGGTATGAGGCAATCAGTTCATTACTGTTGTCGCTGTCAAGGTCGGCAAACTGAATTTCATTTGAGTTTACCGGAAATTGCGGTTTCAGCAATTTTGCACCCGGTGGCAAAAAGCTGTTCACCACAGCTATATAATCAACCTTTACCGGTTTTGTCGTGAATTGCGAAACGGCGTTGTTCAAACCCTTTATAAATGATTCCACAGGTCGTTTCAATGAATCAAGTGAAGGCAGTTCAAAAGAAAGATTCATATTTGCTGGATCAAATATGCTTTTCCTTAAGTTGACTGTTTTAAATATGCCGGTATAATACTTAAGACTACTGCGGACTATCTTATCAAGAACTTCCAGTCCCGAGCCTCTGGGCGTATGCATGGATATTTCCCCTTTGCGCAGATATTACTTATATATACTATGCAGCAGATTCAGAAAGGTTAAAGTCTATGATAATTAGATTTTGACTGCGACCTTTCAGAGGACGTACCGTTATTGAAAATAACTACAAAATACTACAATCTTTACATATTGAGTTAGATGCGATAATATATAGTATATGTTAAATTTACATTTTTCGGGGGGTATTGTTATGAATAGCAAAAAACCAACGATTCTCATCTGTGACGATTCTCTTCTTGTCAGAAAGAAGCTAAAAGACTGTCTGATGGAATTAGGCGATTACAATATTTTGGAAGCCGCAGACGGACAGGCATCTGTCGCAATTTTCAAGCAGCACAAACCGGATCTCGTTTTCCTGGATATCGTTATGCCGGATCAAAACGGGATCGATGCATTGAATGAAATGAGGGCAATAAAAGAGGATGCCAGGATTATTATGCTATCTTCTTCAGGCACCAGATCCCATTTGAAGTCGACTATGGAAGCCGGCGCTTCCGATTTTATCCAAAAACCCTGGGAAAAGGCTCAGATTGAGCACATTGTCAACAATATTTTCAAACAAGGAGAGTAAAATATGTTTAGCCAATACTTTGGACATTATCTTCTGAACAAAGAACTTATTAATCCTGAGCAACTGGCTGATGCACTTGAATATCAGCGCTCAGTGCACCTGAAACTGGGTGTTATAGCGGTGAACGCAGGGCTTATGTCACCCGCGCAGGTTGAACAGATTCACAGCATGCAAAAAAGAACGGATAAAAGGTTCGGGGAGCTTGCCGTAGAACAGGGCTTTATAAATGAAAAACAACTTGACACTTTGCTGACTACCCAGAAACAGGGTCACCTGATGCTGGGGCAAGCCCTTATTGACCGTAATTATTTCACGCTGGAGCAATTACAGACGGCGCTGGAAAATTACAAAAAGGAAAGCGGCGTGTCTACCAGGCAATTCAATGTAATAAAAAAAGACGACACTCAGGAAATAGAACAGATTTTTCAAAACTTCGGGGAGAGCCTGTTTAGCAGAACATACAGCGATTATGTCACGCTGCTTGCCAAGAACATCATCCGCTTTGTTGACGATAATCCGATCATTGAGATCAATCAGTTCAAATCCGATCGCAGAACTGAATGGTATGCATATCAGGAGATTACCGGAAGGATAAACATGAGGACGGGTATTGCCTGTGACACAGATGTATTTATCAAGCTTGCAGGCAAATTTGCACAGGAGGACATCACCGAAGCAGATGAACTGGCAAAAGCTTCTGTGGGAGAGTTTCTGAACCTTCATAACGGAATATTCCTGGTAAACATGTCGAATAATGGCCTTGAACTTGAGATGGAGGCCCAGGTTGTGACAAAGGATGTTTCTGTAAAAAGCTCAGAGAAAGCATATATTGTATCCTGTCACATGTATTGGGGGAAATTTGATTTATTGATTAGCTGATATTGGAGGAAGGAGACGGTTTTTCCGCTTCATCCTGCAAGTAGTACTAAGTAGAAAGGGATTCTGTGAAAAAGTTAAAGAAGGCATATATAGAAATCACGAATGTATGCAATCTTTCTTGTGGATTCTGCCCCGGCACCTCCAGAGATCCGAGATATATGAGTGCCGCCGAGTTCGAAACTGTTTTAAAAAAACTCTCGGGCTATACAGAGTATCTATACTTCCACGTTATGGGCGAACCGCTGCTGCATCCTGAGGTGCTGCATTTTCTGGAGCTGTGCGGTGCATATGGCTACAGTGTGAATATCACTACGAATGGACTGCTGGTAAGTGAGCATACTGAGGCTCTCGTAAATAGTCACGCACTACGACAGGTAAACTTTTCACTGCACAGTCAGGAAGGGATTGCTAATACGGCGAAACTTGAAAATTATCTCGACGACATATTTGAATTTACGGACAGGGCGCTGGCAAAGGGCGGTATTTATGTGTCCTATAGGCTGTGGAACCTTTCCGCCGAGGCGTCGGACGAATATAACGCCCTTGTCGTACAAAAGATTGAACAGCGCTTCAAACCGGGCTTTTCGGTACTTGAAAAACTCCATCAGACAAACCGCATAAGGCTTTGTAAGGGTTTATTTCTGAATAGTGCAAAGGTTTTTCAATGGCCTTCCATTGAAATGGGTGAAGCCGGCAGTAAAGGTTTTTGCCTGGGCTTGCGGGAACAGGTTGCCATTTTGGTTGATGGTACCGTAGTGCCCTGTTGCCTTGACAGCGATGGAATAGTCCGCCTTGGGAGCATATTTGCGGATGATTTTCAGCACATAATGTACGGGGCACGGGCAAAGGCATTGTATGAAGGATTTTCAAGAAGACAGGCGGTAGAAGAACTATGCAGGAGATGTGACTATCGGATCCGCTTTTCAAAGCATAGGAATTTATAAATTTCCTAAAAAATTCCTATGCTGGGGTTTGGAAAG
>CAYGHY010000092.1:0-11028 GCA_964349435.1 uncultured Oscillospiraceae bacterium | reverse complement strand
AATAGTTGTTCTTTTCATTATATATAGATAAGCGGAGAAGGCACAATGAATGAAAACATAGAAATTCTGCTGAAAAAACCTGTGCAATACCTGAAGGGTGTGGGTGGGGCGAAAGCTGCACTGTTTCATAAGCTTGGCATATTTACCGTGGGAGACGTCCTTGTACATTACCCAAGGGATTATGAGGACAGAAGTAAATTAAAAAGGCTGGCAGAGCTGCAGGATGGAGAGAAATGCTCGTTTGAAGGCGTCATTGCTTCCAAAGTGGTTGAGTCCAGTCCAAGGAAGGGGCTTTTGCTCAGCCGCGTCAGCATAATAGATGATACAGACCTCATAAATGCCCTTTGGTTTAATCAGTCCTACTTGAAAAATAATTTCAAAATAGGCGATAAATATATTTTTTATGGTGCAATAACAAGAAAGAGAACTTTTGAAGTGATTAATCCGGTATATGAAAGAGTGATTGATGCCGGTCCTGTAAATACCTGCAGGATAATACCGATATATCCGGCAACAGGCAGGCTGACGCAAAACGCTATCAGGACAGTGATAAGAAGTGCTCTGGAATATGCAGGCAACAGCCTGGTTGAAATTTTACCCCCATGGATATCGGATACGTACAGACTGGCGGGTATTCAATATTCTATCAATAATATTCATTATCCTGAAAGCGACGAGGCATTTTTGCATGCCCGGGAAAGACTGGTTTTTGAAGAACTTTTACTGCTGCAGCTTGGGCTTATAAGCCTTAAATCCACTGCTGAAACGGCTGCGGCCGGCATTCTTTTCGGAGCAGCTGCGGAGGTGCGGGAATTTATAGCAACGCTGCCTTTTAAACTGACAAATGCACAGATAAAAGTTTTCTCGGAAATAGAGCGGGATATGGAGAGTGGAAAGGTTATGAACCGGCTCGTACAGGGTGATGTGGGCTCCGGAAAGACGATTGTTGCAGTAATGGCGCTTGTTAAAGCTGTTAAAAGCGGCTGCCAGGGTACAATGATGGCACCTACGGAAATTCTGGCAGAGCAGCACTACCGCTTGATTAAGCCGTTGCTGGAGCCTCTGGGTATCAATACGGCGCTGCTTACCGGCAGCACCTCGGCAAAAGGTGTAAGAGAGCTTCTGAAGAGGATAAAAGATGGGAGTGTGGATATTGTAATAGGTACACATGCTCTGCTTGAAGAACAAGTTGTATTTAATTGCCTCGGGCTTGTGGTTACAGACGAGCAGCACAGATTTGGCGTTAGACAAAGAGCATTGCTTTCGAAAAAGGGAGAGAACGCCGATATACTGGTTATGACGGCAACACCCATACCAAGAACGTTGGCGCTTATATTGTATGGAGATCTGGATATCTCAATTATAGATGAACTTCCGCCGGGTAGAAAGAATGTTAAAACTTACGCCGTTGATACAAGCATGCGGGAAAGAATCAATAAATTCATCAGAAAACAGGTGGCGGAAGGCCGGCAGGTATATATTGTCTGCCCCCTTGTAGAAGAATCCGAAGCCGTTGAGGCAAAGGCAGCTGCGGAGTTGGCAGATCAATTGGCTCATAAAACATTTCATAATCTAAGAGTGGCATTGATACACGGTAAAATGAAGCACTCTGAGAAGGATGCCGTGATGCAGCGCTTTGCGGACGGTGAAACGGACATACTGGTGTCAACTACTGTTATTGAAGTGGGGGTTAATGTACCGAATGCATCTCTGATGGTGGTGGAAAATGCAGAAAGATTCGGACTGGCACAGCTTCACCAATTAAGAGGCAGAGTGGGTAGGGGCGAATATCAATCCTATTGCATTTTGTTTAATGAGAGTAAGTCGGAAGTAGCCGGGGAGAGGATGAAGGTCATGGAAAAGACTTCAGATGGCTTCGTTATATCCGAAAAAGATCTTGAGCTGAGGGGACCGGGCGACTTCTTCGGAACAAGACAGCATGGCATTCCGGAGCTGAAAATTGCAAATCTTTATAAGGATATGGAAATACTGAAAAAAGCCCAGGAGGCTGCATTAAAGCTTATAGAACAGGACAGATTTTTAAATAGTCCGGAAAACCTGTTGATTGGATGTGCATTAAAGGAAAAGTTTTCGGGGGCGGCTCGAACTCTGAGCATGAATTGAGCATGAACACCCGTCTGTTTAGGAATCAGGCATTCTAACGCAGTAACAATGCTAATGCCCGCTAAGGGGGGAAGCTGACATTTTAAGAGTGATAACAGGCACCGCAAAAGGACATAAACTGAAAACGATAAAGGGAATGGCAACGAGGCCTACCTCAGACAGGGTGAAGGAAGCACTTTTTAATATAATTGCAGAAAAAATCGAGGGCAGTAATGTTCTGGATATTTTCGCCGGCTCGGGAAGCCTTGGTATTGAAGCGTTAAGCAGAGGTGCAAACCGGACTGTGTTTGTGGACAAAAGTATGGAATGCTGCAGTATCATAAAGGAAAATCTGGTTCATACAAAGCTTGTAGATAAGGCTGAGGTGTATTCAACAGATTTTAACACCGGAATTAAAAGGCTGCACAGAGATGCCAGAAAATTCGACCTGATTATAATTGATCCGCCATATAATAAAAATTTAATTCAAGAAACGTTAAAAACACTGACAAAAAATGATATAATAGAAGATGGCGGGATTGTTGTCACCGAACACAGTATTTTAGACAGCCTGCAGGGCAGTATTGGAAGGCTTGAGACAATTGATAGCAGAAAATACGGCGATACGATGGTCAC
The DNA here is from genome assembly GCA_964349435.1 of uncultured Oscillospiraceae bacterium. Classification (GTDB taxonomy): domain Bacteria; phylum Bacillota; class Clostridia; order Acetivibrionales; family DTU013; genus CAYGHY01. Next base: position 8,289 of record CAYGHY010000092.1, on the reverse strand, counting down.
AGTATTTATTAAAAAATAAGGGTGGTAGTTTGAAAGATGGTTTTTGTATATCCAGGAAGTTTTGATCCTATAACAAACGGACATCTTGACGTTATTATTAGAGCTTCCAGGCTCTGTGACAAATTGATTGTTGCAGTAGGGAGCAATGAGAGCAAAACACCTGCATTTACTGTAGACGAACGAGTTGATTTTGTAAAATGCGCGCTGGGAGACAGAGACAATATTTCAGTAACAAGCTTCTCTGGCCTCTTAGCCGGCTTTGTAAAAAAGATGGGCTCAAAGACAGTAATAAAGGGACTTAGAGCGATGTCGGATTTCGAATATGAATTTCAGATGGCGCTTTTGAATAAAAACCTTGAACCGGATATGGAAACGCTTTTTATGATGACAGGTGTGAATTATTCGTATTTAAGTTCAAGCGCCGTAAAGGAAATTGCCAGAAATGGCGGCAAAATAGATGGTCTGGTTCCGGAGTGTGTTAAAGAAAGAATTATGAATAAGCTGGCCTGTAGATAGGGCGTTTAGGGGGTAAAATCATGGAAATACTTTCTGTATTGGAAACGTTGGAAGACTTGGTGGAGAAAAGCATGAGCATTCCCTTCTCTGGCAAATGCCTGATAGATAAGGAAGAAATACTTGAGATTGTCAAGGAAGTAAGGCTGAAGCTTCCGGATGATATCAAGCAGGCAAAATGGGTGAAGGAGGAGAGGCAGAGAATCCTCATGGAAGCTCAAAAGGAAGCTAACAACATGCTAAAGGATGCAGAAAGCAGGATTGCTTCATTGGTAAATGAGCATGAGATCACCAAAAAGGCTTATGAACAGGCTAATGAAATAGTTTCCGCCGCTCAAAAAAATGCGCGTGAAATAAGGCTTGGGACGAAAGACTATGCAGATAGCGTCCTTGATAAGGTGGAAGAAATTTTAAACGACACCATTGCGGTGATCAAAATGGACAGGCAAGAATTGAAATAGAGGGGTAAAACATAAAATAATACCCATCATCCCGGCTTTGAATGGTTTGTTTTGAACCGAGCCGCTGTGACGAAAACTGAAAAGACAGCAAGTATTGCCAGCAGCACCCATAATGTTGTTTCAAGGGTTTGCAGCCAGTTGGGCTGATAGAGAGAGCCGTTACCGAGAACCGGATGATCCATGTGCGTTTCAAAGTGAAACCATTTGAGACCGAGCCATGTATATATGGCGGAAATAGAGCCTTGAAGCAGTTTCCCAAGCAAATATGGGCGAATATTGATATCTGTTTTTGCAGCAATACTCATTACTTGGAAATGAACCGATAAACCTGCCCAGCCTATGATAAAACTGGCGGCAGGAAGCTGTTGAGTCAATGGTATGCCCGGGGCAGCGCCAACCGTACCTGATCCTGTAGTTATTTCGAACAAACCGCTCAAAATTCCTCTGATTATTGTTTTGTCAAATCCAAGAGGCGACAGAATATAGGCAGATATGTCGGCAAAAATACTTATAATACCAGTCTCAGATAGAAGATGTATGATGACAGAAAAAAGAACAACAAAACCGCCGATTGTCAGAATAGTTGAAATAGAGTTTCTGATGGCATCACCAAGTATTGTGCCGAAATTCAATCCACTACTGTTATGATCGTCCAAGAGCCTCTTTATGAATGCCTTGAAGGGGCTAACCGCAGTTTCCGACGAAGAGAGATGATTCTCTCGCCGGGAGCGGCGGTGATCGTAGCCGGAGCTGCGGATACTGCGGTTGGAGCGGTGGTTTTTCAACTCAGTCGGGTATCTTCGGCCGAGTGTTCTGTCAATCTTTGACTTTCTGCCGACCTTATAAAACCTGAAAATAAATCCTACTGTTAAGCAGGCTAATAAATGGCAAAGAAACAGAAAGATGCCAATCCGGGATGAACCATACATGCCGGTACCAATTGAGCCCACAATGAAGAGTGGACCGGAGTTGTTTGTAAATGCCAGTAGTCTCTCTGCTTCAGTTTTGGTAAGTAAGCCATTACTTCTGAGATCACAGGTTATTTTTGATCCAACCGGATAACCGGATGTTATACCCATTGCCAGCGCAAAGGAACCACTGCCGGGGACATTGAATATAGGCTTCATAATCGGTTCCAGCAGTAAGCCGGAAGCCCTTATAAAGCCTGTTGAATTCAGTACCTCTGATGCTACAAAGAATGGAAATAGTGATGGTAAAACAACGCCTGCCCATAACCTGAGGCCATTTAATGCCGACTTTACAGCAGAATCCGACATCAGTATAAGAAAGAGTATAAAAAGTACGCATAAAGCCGGTGCAGACAGCAATTTGATGTAGATGACTCTTGATGGCCGCATCACTAACATAATCAATATGAATGCAGTGAGAAGCAAGGCAATTATTAAAGTCATAACATATCAACTCTTATTCCAGCGTTCCTTAGAATTTTATTTTAAATCTGCAAAAATATTCCTTAAACCCACTGATTGCCCGAAAGCACTCATTTCACTTCCGTCATCCATTTGAATTCATCTTTTATGACACCATTCTGGATTCCTACAATCGTCTCATAAAGCTTCGCCGATAATCTGCCTATTTTCCCGTCGGATAGTCTGATAATATTTTCATTCCAGTTGAGTTCACCGATAGGAGATATAACTGCGGCAGTTCCTGTACCGAAGGCTTCGACCAGTTTACCGGCAGCATGAGCTTCAAATAGCTCCTGAACGGTCAGCTTTCTTTCGATAACTTTCTCACCCCAGTGTTTAAGAAGATAAATAACAGAATCTCTTGTTATACCCGAAAGAATACTTCCATCGAGAGAAGGGGTTATAACTTTGTCGCCGATTTTGAAGAAAACATTCATCGAACCAACTTCTTCTACATATTTTCTTTCAACTCCATCCAGCCACAGTACCTGGACATATCCCTTGCCATGGGCTATTTCCTGAGCTTTTAGGCTTGCGGCATAATTTCCCGAAGTTTTAGTAAAGCCGGTGCCACCTTTGACAGCACGCACATATTCATTCTCGATCAGTATCTTTACAGGATTAATGCCTGTCGGATAATATGCGCCGCTTGGCGAAAGTATTATAATAAATTTATAGGTATCTGAAGCTCTTACGCCAAGAAAAGCGTCGGTAGCTATAATAAAGGGACGTACATACAAAGATGTGCCGGGTTCAGTTGGCACCCAGCCGCTGTCCAAATGAACGATGGCTTTGACGGCTTCTACTGCAAATGCTTCATCTATTTGAGGGATGGACATTCTTTCATTTGATTTATTAATTCTCTTCATGTTCATACCGGGTCTGAATAAAAAAATTCTGCCATCCTCAGCCTTGTACGCCTTTAAACCTTCAAATATAGCTTGGCCGTAGTGGAATACCATGGTAGACGGCTCCATGGGCAAAGGGCCGTAAGGAACGATGCGGGGATCATACCAGCCATTTTCCCTGCTGTAGTCCATAATAAACATGTGATCTGAGAAATATCGGCCGAAGCCAAGATTTGACTGATCGGGCTTTGGTTTTGGATTCTGGGTTCTCTGAATGCTGATTTTCTGATGCATTTTATGTCAACCTCCTCACTATATTTTGGTCTGTGAATAGCTTTTTACTATTATGCAACTTTTTTCACAAAAAATCCAGCTTTTCTGATAGAGTTTATGTTGATTTTATTCCGCAATTTCCACCGTTGCCATATTTGTTCATATTTGCTATGATTACTGTATATAACCGGGGATAATATTTATGAAATGAATTAGAGTACAGGAGGCGCGGGGATGATTGAGAAATTATACCCATCACTTGCTGTTGACAGCATTAGCGATATCTCCAGAGATTTTTTGGAAAAAAACAATATTAAAGGACTGATTCTTGATATTGATAATACATTGGTGCCGAATCATGCGGCTGATGCTGATGATAATGCTGTTAAGTGGATAGAAAGCGTGAAGGCGGCTGGTTATAGACTTTGCATCGTATCCAATGGATCAAAGAAAAGAGTTGCCAGATTCAATGAAAGATTAAAGCTTCCTGCGATTCACAGAGCATTTAAACCTGGAAAAAGAGCCTTTGAAAAGGCCGGGAGAATGATAGATTCCAAAAATGAAAATATTGCAGTCATCGGGGATCAGATATTTACTGATATATATGGCGGAAATCGAGTCGGTATGTATACCATCCTGGTGAAACCGATAGATTCACATGAAGGTAAATTGGTCAGGTTCAAACGTATTTTTGAGAAACATATTTTGAAGCGTTATGCTGATGAGGTTGTTCTCAACAGTAATAAACCGGATAATTATTGAAATGTACAGGAGTACCGGTATGCACCTGGATATGAGAGTAAATGGTACAACAAAGTTGATTGGTCTGGTAGGAAACCCTGTGGGGCATTCTGTTTCGCCGGTGCTGCAAAACAGTTTTTTTACTGCAATGGACATCAATGGGATTTATGTCCCGCTTAAGGTGCCTGCAGGCTGCCTGAGGGATGCGGTCAGGGGTTTGAGAGATTCGGGTTTTGCAGGGTTTAATATCACAATACCATATAAGGAAGAAATACTTTATTATGCGGATGAAGTCACTGAAGAGGTAAAGCTGTTGGGAGCGGCCAATACGGTGAAGATAGAAAACGGGAAATTTTTTGCATACAACACAGATGGGGATGGCTTTGTCCGTGCGTTTGAGGAAGAGACAGGGACAGGCTTTGAGCATAAAACCATCTGCATTCTCGGAGCGGGAGGCACTGCAAAAGCACTTGCTGTAAAAATAGCGCTTAAGGGTGCCAGGAGGATAAGTATTATTAACAGAACCGAGATAAAAGCAGTAGAACTTGCGTCCAGTGTTAATCATGTTTTGATTGCTGAAGGAAGTGTTGAAAACGTGGCTTCTGCAGCAGTATCCGGTACGGCTGAAGCATCTCGAATGCTAAATGGAAGCGATATTATTGTAAACACCACCTCCGTTGGCATGTACCCTGATAGAGATAGCAGTCCTTTGCCACAAGACTTTCTCTTTCAAAAAAAACAAATTGTTTATGATGTCATCTACAACCCAGCTCAAACAAAACTGCTGTCAAATGCAAGGGCTAATGGCAGTAAAACGGTTAATGGCGCCGGTATGCTGTTTTATCAGGGTCTTAGGGCATTTGAAATCATCATGGGGAAAGTAGTGCCGGTGGATATTTCTACTCGTATCTCAGAAGATTTTTTTAAATATTTGGGAACATGACAGGATTTTGCATACAAGTTAGAGAATTAGTGCTAAAGGTATCATAAGTATAAAACGCATGTTTACCCAAATTTTAGAATGGTATTGGAAACACAGATTAAAGAATGAAGGTGAGCTATGGCTGTATCATATATAATTATACTTCTTTGTGGCCTGATAATTGGTTCTTTCATAAATGTGTGTATTTACCGCATACCGCTCGGCAAATCCATCGTTGCACCGCCATCAGCCTGTACAAGCTGCGGCAAAAGACTTGTGGCATCGGACCTTGTCCCTATTTTCAGCTACTTTCTTCTGAGAGGTCGCTGCAGGCATTGCAGAACACCTATTTCACCCAGATACCCGCTGGTTGAGTTTTTAACTGCGCTAGTATTTATTGCTTTGTTCATAAGATATGGTTATACCATACCTTTCATTGCCTTTGCATTTTTAATGGCCGTTTTAATAATCGTATTTTTTATTGATGTAGACCACAGGATTATACCGGATGAGCTTGTTATTGCCGGTATTATCGGCGGAGCTGTATTGCTTGGATACAACTTTTTCAGACCTTTGACGGAAGTCTTTGGTGACGGTAAATGGTGGACACCGGTGGCCGGCTTCTTTTCGGGCTCAGGTTTTTTGCTGCTGATAGCACTTTTAGGGCTATTCATATATAAGACAGATGACGCTATGGGCATGGGAGATGTCAAACTGATGGCCCCGATCGGATTGTTTTTGGGTTGGAGACTTTGCCTGACATCACTGTTTATTTCGGTTCTGTTGGCGGGGGTGACAAGTCTCGGACTTATTTTGCTGCGTATTAAAAAGAAGAAGGATACCATACCGTTTGGGCCGTTTATCGTTACAGGGACTTTTTTGACGATTATGTGGGGCTGGGAGCTGTTAAATTGGTACACTGGCCTGCGGTAAGACGCAAATATATAAAATATAATTGAATAAAATATGTTAAAATATAAATTGAGAAAAGTTGATAAGGGGGATATATAAATGCCACATATTAAAAATTATATGGAAGAAATTGTATTCAATCAAATGAAAGAGGTGTTGACTGATATCAACATGTGTACCTGCGAAAAATGTCTTCTGGATATTGCGGCTATAGCGCTAAATGATCTACCTCCCAAGTATATCGTTTCGGAAAAGGGTGAGCTTTACTCGAAGGTCAACTCCCTTGGACAGCAGTTTGAGGTGGATGTCGTAGCGGCTATTACCAAAGCCGCCGTTCTTGTAAAGAGAAGACCGAGGCATGAGAACATGGACGATAGTAGATGAAATGAAGGGAAGATTGAATCCTATGGCAAAAAAGATACTTGTTATTAACGGCCCCAATCTCAACCTGCTAGGTGCCAGGGAAAAAGATGTATATGGCAAGGAAAGCCTTTTGGAAATAGCTGCAGCAGTCAAAAGCGAGGCTCAACTGTTTGGAATGGATGTGGATTTTACACAATCCAACCATGAAGGAGAAATAATTGATAAAATTCATGAAGCGCAAGGCCGCTATGAATTGCTTATCATAAATCCGGGTGCGTATACTCATTACAGCATAGCTATCAGAGATGCCATTAAAGCTGTAGAACTGCCGTGTATTGAGGTGCATCTTTCCAACATATATGGCAGGGAGGAGTTCAGGAGCAAGTCGGTGATAGCACCTGTTTGCACCGGACAAATTTGCGGCTTTGGCGCCAACAGCTATATTGTAGCACTAAGAGCGGCATCATTGCTGTAGAGGTTTTAAAAAAGTTTTTCTTGATATACATGATATTTTACTTTAATATTATCAATATATGTGGAGGTAGTATTTAATGATAACAGCAGGCGAGTTTAGAAACGGGGCGACATTTGAGCTGGACGGACAGATTTTTCAGGTGGTGGAATTTCAACATGTGAAACCTGGGAAGGGTGCCGCATTTGTAAGAACAAAGATGAGAAATATAATTACGGGCGCAACGGTTGAAAGAACCTTCAATCCTTCCGATAAAATGCCCAGGGCTCATATCGAGAGAAAAGACATGCAGTATCTTTACAATGATGGTGACCTGTATTATTTCATGGATACGGTGACTTATGAACAGATGCCTGTCAGTAAGGATACAATAGGAGATGCCTTCACGTTCGTGAAAGAAAACATGACGGTTAAAATACTTTCACACAAAGGGAATGTATTCGGTATAGAACCGCCAACTTTTGTAGAACTGGAAATAGTCGCAACAGAGCCCGGTTTCAAGGGGGATACCGCAACGGGTGCGACGAAGCCTGCCACACTTGAGACAGGGGCAATTGTCAAAGTGCCGCTTTTTATCAATCAGGGCGATGTTATCCGAATTGATACCAGAACGGGGGATTATCTGGAGAGGGCATAGAAAGCGCCCGGAAAGGATAAAGCATACTGTGGGCGGGTATATTATTTAGAAGCAGTAAAGGCGTAATACTGAAGGAAATTTATTACAGCTTATTATATAAGGGATGGAGGATTTTATGAATTATTTAAGAGAGAGAGTATCTTACCTGAAAGGCCTTGCAGAGGGGATGCAGATCAGTGATGCCACTAATGAGGGGAAGCTTCTCAAGGCGATTATAGATGTGCTTGACGATGTGGCACTTGCAGTGGATGACATTGAAGAGGTGCAGGAACAGTTAAGCGAACAAGTCGATGAGATGGATGAGAGTCTGGCTGAAATTGAAAGGCTTGTGCTGGATGACGAATGCGACTGCTATGAGCGTGATAAGGACGACGACGACGAAGAATATGACGAAGAAGACGACGAAGAAGACGACGAAGAGGATGATGATACCGCTGCCGAGTTTGACTGTCCTCACTGCGGCGACAGCATTATTCTGGAAGAGGCTTTTATGAATAAGGACTCGGTTCTCTGCCCGCACTGTCAAAAGAAAATAGAAATTGAATGGACCTGTGACTGTAAAGAGTGCAAAGATAATTCGGACGAATGAACTGAAGTCTATAGTCTCTAGTCACTAGACTCCAGACTCTAAAATCTGGTCTCTGGTCTCTAGTCTCTAGTCTCTAGTCTCTGGTCTCTAGTCTCTAGTCTCTAGTCTCTAGTCTCTAGTCTCTGGTC
>CAYGHY010000091.1:10207-11286 GCA_964349435.1 uncultured Oscillospiraceae bacterium | reverse complement strand
ACACACTGAACCATTTTGCCGCTGTTTGCCCTCTCGTTGGTCACATGGTTGATGTAAAGAGTCTGATCAGCAGGGGTCGTCGAGAAGCAGGCTATTGTATTGTAGTCTTGAGTCTGCAGGGCAGTCAGTAATCCGGCATGATCCAGTGAAGTATTCGTATCTGCTCCGCTGGTTAAAGCCATGCTTACGGCTGCAAAAGTTCCGATCCCCGTAATCGTAATCCAGCCGTTATCTACAAAGCCCGAAACAGCAGATAAAGCAATTTGCTTGTCAACCGATTTGCCGGATACCAGTGTCTCAACATCCCACTTTGTTGAATTTGCTGTGACTTTAACTGTGATGTCGTTGCCTCTGACTCCTTTATGTTTTGCTGTAGCAGTGACATTGGCTGTCAGTGTTGCTGTAGCAGCCACTCCATCGTTTACCCTGTAAACAAGTACTCTTGTTACACGTTTCAGAGCCTCTCGAAGCAGTAGCATCTTTGCATCCGACAGCTCATAACCAAGCTTTGCCCACGGACTTTCTCCCTGATCAATCGTAATGAAATTTCCCTTCTGACCCCATGATAGGCTGAGCGGCAATGCTACGATCCCTCTGTCTGAAAGCTCAATAGCCAGAGGCTTTTCAGTAGAGAAGTTGATATATACGCCTGGTCTCACTTTATTCTGGGTTGTAAATATACCTGACATTTTGGTACCTCCTTATTAAAACTTGATGTCCTTCATCTTTATCTCAGCTTCCGAAGCTGATTCCCGATATTTGACTGTGAACTGGATATGAAGCACTTCATCAACTATTTGTGCTGTTTTCAGGAGAATCCTGAAACCGTCCAATAAATCAAACTCCCTAAGTATCGTTTCTGCAATGGTAAGGCATTCATTACGGAGGTTGTTTTTGTCGGCAGGGAAGTAGGAGAGATCAAAGGAAACTGACGAAATATACTTATCGGCTATTGCCTTTGCATAGGAGTGTTCAACAACAGTAACGAAGAAGGAGCCTTCATCAAACTCCTGTGGGATGAATTCATCATATACTGTTGCTGCATAAAGCTCATTTAGCTTGTTAACTAGAGCTTGTTT
>CAYGHY010000091.1:0-10107 GCA_964349435.1 uncultured Oscillospiraceae bacterium | reverse complement strand
TATTTAAAACCTTGGCATCAATTTTGGCTACATCACCGAGCATGGCTTGCAGTTCTTTTCTGTACTTTCGCATGATCATTTCATTTGCACGCTGATTGATCATATCTTATCAGTCCTTGTTACCCTAGCCTCAAGATGAGAGTTTGCATACATGAATATTTCCCCGGCCTTATATTCCTTTGGGTATTGAGAGCCCTGCTGGAGTATCACCAGCTTGTCGCCTTCTTTCAGATCCACCTCGGGTCTGCAGAATACCTTTGAGTTTGCAGAGATTTCTGCAGCATTCTCTCCTGTAGCCTTAACGAGTGATCCCTGAGACAAAGAACATGCGATATCGCTGTATTTTAGTACTGCCGTGCTGCGTGTAACACCATTAACAACTACAGGTTCATACCTGTAAATGCTGCAGGTGTCAAAATAGGTTTGTGCTAAAACATCTGCATATTTCACGTTTTCAACCTCCTAAACTTATTAAGCTCGTGCCGAAAGCCTGAAATAATCTCATCTGCAGAATTATACTTTATGCTCGTATCCCCTCTGGAGACACTGGACACCATACCGATTCCCATGCGCTGTTCAACCATCTCAACTATAGTGAAAAATAAGGCATCCGGCAGCTCTTCCAAATTGCAATAGGTCATTGCCTTTGACTTCATCTGGGTGATATAGCTGTTCACTTTTGCTTCATCTGCAGGCGGGATGCTGTTACGCACCTTCAGCTCATTTAATATTATAGTGTTATCCAATGCCATTTCACTCACTCCTGTTATGGTGGGAGAGGGCGGCTATTTGCCACCCTTCTCCACAGCTTTTTTCCATTCTTATGCAAGAGCCTGTTTGATATTCACTCTGATTGAATCAAACTGGTTGTCCTTGATCCAGAGGTCATGGAATTTCCTATAGTCAATCTTCCAGGCATCTGCTGTCTGATTGGTGGCTGGATCAAAAATCCGGAGTGTATCCGTCTTGGATACTGCAATAGGGGCTTTCCTTGGTGCTATTATCCAGTTGATGTCTTTAGCTCCAGCTGCAGGAACAAATCCACCGGCTTCCTCTCCTGCGGTCTTGCCATCATTGAAGGTAAATGCCGTCTTCATCCGTGCTGATGGGATCTTGACGATTGGATTGATATCAATCCCTTTCACCTTTGTCTTAAGCTCGCCCTGACTGAATTCAATGATATTAAGCTGCTTCGATATTTCTGTCGACATATCCAGTAGACCGGATATTGCCATGCTTAGCATAATCACCAGCTCTACTTCTCCTGCAACGTCATAGATGTCGTTTATGTCCTCTTTAATCTTGGTGAGAATTGACGCAGCAGCTGCAGTGTAACTACCCTTTGCTTTGCTTTTGGCAATCGCCTGAGTTGCAATAGAGGAATATCTGTAGGCATCAATTTCAGGAATAACCTTTGTTCTCTGGAATTCGCCGATGACATTGGAAGCTGTTGCTATGAAATTGGACTCATCCACATCCATGCGGTCAAGCAGGAATGTACGGCCTCTGTCCTTGGTGAGGGTCTTTGTTACGAAAGCCAGACTGACAGCACCGTTAACAAACCCAGTATCCCTGTCATAGTCTCCAAGCCCATCCATGGATATCTGTGGTATCTTAACCTCGTTGCCGCCATTGTACTTCACCAGACCGGCATTTGCTTCCATCCATCCTGATGTGGCACCAGCCACAACCTGTTTGTCCAGCTCCTGCTGGAATATCTTTGCTTTTTCAATTGTGTTAGGCATTTACATATCCTCCTTTTTATTAGCCGTTCAGAGCTGCTGCAATACTAGCTCTCATAGTAGCTTCTTCATCAAGCGCTTTTCCTGCTCCAGGCTTTGCACTGCCAGCCAGCTTTACATTTACTGCAGCTTCGACAGCCTTTTGAAATACGCCTTCAAAGGCAGTAATCCTTGCAGCTGTGTCGGCTTCATCCTTCCCGATAACAAGGTTCCTGATTTCCAGTGGCAGCCCTTTAGCTGTCAGCAAATCGGTTGCTTTCAGGGTGAGCTCATGACCTTTGATTGTTGCCTCACGTTGATCAAGCTCTTCCTTCTTTTTCTTTTCAAGCTCTTTTTCTCTTTCGTCTGCGGTCAACTTTGCCAGCCTCGCAGCCTCAGCGGTCTCCTTTTCAAGCTTGGTCTGAAACTCTTTTTGCCAATTTTCCTGCGAAGTTTTTAACGCTTTGGAAGTTTCGGCAGTGATAAGCTTAGTAAGCTCCTCTGCTGTTTTAGGCAGCTCGACAGCGGCTCCGGAACCTGCGGCACCGGCTCCACTGCCACCAGAACCTGCTCCCTCACCCGCTGCGCCGCCACTGCCACCAGAACCTGCTCCCTCACCCGCTGCGCCGCCGCTGCCACCAGAACCGCCTCCAGCATCGGCTTCCAGCATCGGCATTAATGATAGATACCTATAGAGATTCATCTGAAATACCTCCTGTAAAATTATTTGGGTATAATAAAAACACCCTTTAAAAGGTGTTTTATTAGCATTGAAGTGCAATAATAAAAGCCCTGGCACTTAACCGGGCTTTTATTTCAAATTTATATTGTGGTCTTATAGTTGTCTGTACGGACAGCTTGAGCAAGTTTGTTCTGCGGCCTTTTGATCAATGTCATCCTCAATCAATCCTTTGGTTGCTATTTCAAAGGCTACGAGGTTGATTTCGTAGCAATACGCTTCATCAATATCCCGCCTTAGTAACGGACAGCGATACACTTTTTCAGCCAACATACTTGCTCACCACCTTCATTATTTCCAGTGCGTTTTTATCATAATTGGTGTCTTTGATTACTGTTGCCAGCTTCCCATCCTTTAGAACAACCGAGGCACCAGATTTGGAGTAGAATGCATGTTTCGCGCCCTTGTTCTGTTTAAAACAAACCACTGCATCATCAACATATTTCTGTGCTTCTTCCAGTGTAACACCTCTTTGCTCAAGGCGTTTCCTTGCATGTGGGTCAATACCGGTAATAGTAATGGGGAAGGGCTTCATTGCTTTTCCTAATTCAGCTTTTATACCTTTGTCTCTCAGTTCACCATCTATGTCTGAATATATTGTATCACTTTCAACAGATTTTTCAATATCCCCAATATCATCAAGCACTGGCAAAATTGTTGACCGGCAGTTCGGGTGGAGGGGAGGCATATTCACTCCCGGAACAGCATCCTTTAGTGGAATAATATCACCATTTAGGTTAAAGCATATAGCCGATGTTTTGCCATCCATTACAGCCAGAAACTCAACATTCTCAACGCCGGCGTCAGCATACGACATTATTGCAGACTTGTTCAGCACATGAGCTGATTCCGTCCGGACTACCCGCATGGCATTTTTATATGAGTTATCCAAACGCTTAGCAATGTTGGAAGACATCTTTTGTATGGAGGATCCTTTAATGAAGCCTTGAGTTAGTTCTCTCTTTAGCTCAACTGCAAGCTGGTTACTGTTACCCCAGATGATATCAGAGAAGCTTTCCCCAGACCAGGGGAATTTGATGGTTTCCTCTATCAGCTTAGTGCTAAACTTTGCAAACGATGCCTTAACCTCTGCAATACCTCTAATCCCTGCAGTAGCTCCGATATAGTTTTCCTTGAATGTGCTGGTGAGGTGTTCGTGTAAACCTTCCTGTTCAAATACACCCAGCTTAACAAGTTCTGTCCTAATATCAACCATCAAACCTTCAAGCCGTGTTACCTTTTCCTTAGCTACCAGATCTTTAATCTCTGCCAGCAGCTGCACATCACCCTCATCAATCAGCTTCGTATATTCTTCAAGTTTATTCCTGAATGTGCGAAGCTCAACTTTTGAAAGATGCTTTACTGCTGCAGAGTAGGTCATTCCGTTTTCGGTTCCAAAGCGTACATAGAAGTCAGATACGTCCTTTTGGAGCTGATTCAAAGCATCCATATACTCTTTCTGCAAGGCTGCACCCAGCTCCTCAGCCCTATCAAAACTATTTGAAGTTCTTTCTACAACTTCCTCTGCCAGCTTATTTCTGTCCATTGGCATCACCTGTCACACTGGGTGCAGTTTTAAATGTTTTGGAATAGGGCAGTGAATCGACTTGTTCCAGCTTAATGCGCTCCAACTCCTTCTGAACATCTTCAACAAATGGTAGTAATGCGAGTAGCGTTTCATCTGCAACAATGCCCTTTAGGTTTCCTGTAACCTCTGAGAGTTCAAGGATGTTTGCAGGGATATTTCTTTTTAGTGTAATACCAATATCCTTCCAGTTGTAATTTTTCCCCTTGATGTTGAATATGGTGCTTATAAGCTTTATACGCCGCTTAAGTCCTGTTTTAAATTTACGTTCCTTGCAAACTGCAACCTGCTCCACTGGCCATAGCTTATATTTGATTGCTACGCCTGATAGATTCCCGGCAAATGATTCATCTGATAGGTTTGGAACCTTTGAAAACTTGTGGATATTATTGTCAAGTCTTACCAGATGGTGCTCTGCGTAATCATCATTAACCGTCTTGTCAAGGAACCCTGCGTCACCATCACCTTCAACTAAAATGACGCCATTCTTTTTCATGTCCTTGATATCTTCTGTTGTGGTCCCAGATATGTTTTTTATTTTCAGGTAAGAATTCCTGAAAGCTTCAAGCTCGTTGGAATTGTCCGATACCCTTCTATCATAGTCATCTATCAAGCTTATTTGCTTTTCAAAATCTCCCATACACTCGTCATTGTTATTGTAATAAATAACTGGAACCTTGCCAAAATAGTGAGGCACACTCTTTTCAAGCTTGTAGTTTTCTCCGTCTTGGTCGTAATATTCTACTCTGTCAGGCAAGTAGAGTTCTACTTTTGTTATTTCCTTTTTTAGAGTAGCATCATATAAACTGTAATATCTGAGTGCTAGCTGCACAGACTTTTGGAAACCTGAATCAAAAACAATCAGCGTCTCTTCATTTTTAAGCCTTATAAACCGGATTTCACTTTTTGCAGTCAGATAAAGCAATTCAAAAGCCTCACCATATATACCCATGTATTTTGCTATTTCTGCATTATGATCAGCTTCATTATTATCCTCATAGGCATCAAGCAAATCAGTCAGGAATTTTTCATCCTTCTCAGTGGCATATTGGACCGGTATACCAATAAAATATCCTTGTATCGTATCAATGATATATCCGGGATAATCATTTACGAGCTTGTTGTTCGGTAAAGATACATCCTCATTGGTTCTGTCAAGAATGTCGTGCACTGCTTTATAGTATTGCATAAGTTTCTTGTATCGTGGCAGTTTTATTTCTTGATGCTCTTTTATGAGATCCTTTATGATTTGGCTTGTGATATCCGGCAAAATAGTAAAATACATATTGACCTCCTATATTCCAAACAACTTACGAGATACTGTCCTAAGCCTGTTTTTACCCTTCGCAATTGTTCTGACACCCTCGAGAGCATCCGGACCATCATCATGATCGGCCATGGGGAAGTATCTAAGCTGCTCCAATAGTGTTTTGTGTCTCTTGTTGAATTTAATGTATTTATTCTTAACGTCAGGCTGCAGGGTCTGAATCCTCATAACCTTGTCGCTGGTCTGCTGTACTTCCTTTATCGGGAGATACAGTCCTTGCTTCGCACTTTCCTTGGCAAGCTGTTCTTTTAGGAACCACTGGAACTGATTTGTCTCAGCACCGAGTTCTGTGTAACCTTTTCTGAAGTCGCGCCTCAGCCACTTTTCCTTTTCAATGACGTCGGAAATAATGGCATCAGGATGACGCCTGAGGATATCCGCATCCAGTATATGCATGTAACCTGTGTTTGTATCTTTTGCAATAGTGATGATTGCTGAAAAGTCACTTCTCTTACTTTTACCAAGTGATGGGTCAATAAAGCCATAGAATTTGAACGCAGTGTTTGCAAAGTCAATTTCAGCTTCGTTGTAGAAATCAAACCACTCTTCGTTGAATAAACAATCTTCCGGGTTAATCGGCTCATTTTGAAGTTCTGAGTTGAAAGCCGACTCACCATCGTCAACTCTTGCTTTCATCAGATCATAGTACGAATTTTTTGCCTCCCAAAGTACTTGTGAGCCTTCAAGCATCATATCCTTATTTTCATTAAAGAAATCAAGAGCTTCCTTTTCATGTTTGTCATTTGAAAGGTCAATATATATTAGCTCCCATACATCCCATAGCTCCTTATTCGCAGAAAAGGACAATACGGCCTTGTACTTGACACATTTGTATCCGGGATTCTTGAGCACCTTGGCAAGTAAACTATCATAGTGCAGCAGGGTTCCAATATATATTATGTCTGTATAATCATCACCGGCTTTTGACACAGCCTTTTTAAACCAGTTATCAAGCTTTAATCTCTGCTCCGGTGTCCGTACATTCTCATCATTTTCAATATCATCAAGCACCAGAAGATCAGGTCTCCAGTTCCGATGCTTTCTACCTCTAATTTTTTTACCTGAGCCTATCGCTTCAATTTTTATGTCGGTCGATGTAATTATTACGCCGCTGCTCCACACCTTCCCTTGAAGGTCTCCAAAGTCTTCTTTAACAACTTCATTTTCTTCAAACTCAGTCCTGATATTTTCGAGAAAGGACTCTGCTTGATCAGATGAGTCTGACAATATAATAGGGTAGTGCTTGTACCGATACACTATTGCATGAACCGTATCTTTAAATGTAAGGCTTGTTGATTTGGCATGACCTCTTGGTGCAGCAATACCACGTCTGCATCCCGGCAGCCTGGATATAATTTTTGCTTCTTCAATAGTAAGCGGGTACCGTCCTTTTAAAACACCATCCATCCAGATGCGGTCAAGCTCACGGTGGAATTCAGGAGTCTCACGATTAAAGTAATGAGCAAAATATGCTTTACCAAAGAATTCAAGGTCTATTGCACCAAGTTTCTTTCTGAGCCCAAGCTCACCTGTCAATAGCGCACCGTTATTGTACTCTTTGAGTAAAGCAGATCTTTCAGGTGTATTATCACGAGTTAGGTATTGTTTAAGTAAGACTTTTAAAGCTTTATTCTCATTCATAGCTTGCCGGTCTTGTTTCTTACCCACCAGCTCACGGATAATATCCATCAAAAATCACCTGCTTCTAATTTGCCTTTTTCGCCATGCAACCTCACATAACGAGGTTACACATTGCCTAGCACTGTATGTTTCGTCCACAACGCGTTATTGCGTGTTATAACGCTAGGGTTTTAGTAGTGCCTTTCGGTGTTTTCTGTAAATCAATATGAGGTCTCCCGGAAGACCCCATATTTCATTTGTATTTTCAACAATTTAACATTCAGTGAATAGCCCCATTTATTTTATTGTTGGCTGCATATCCGGGTATGGTCAGCCACTTCCTCATTGGGTTCAAAGCAAAAGGGGCGGGCTTCGCCATCCAGACCCTGTAATTTAGTCCGGCTGCATTAAACCCACCCTATAACCTCTTCACCAAAACATGCGACGAATCAGCAAGCTTCCGGCTCCGATTTTGTAATCATTTTGATTGTTAACTCTACGATCCTCGGCTGCCCCATCAGGTTGATGTTTACTTTTGCTCTTTGCCGCCTGGCATCTACTTTGATAATCTGACCTTCCATACCCACTAGTGGTCCATCTGTTACTTTAACCGCGCCGCCTTCCATATACATCTCTGATATCCCTAGAGGATCACCGCTGCCATGGAACCTGAGTATTTGCAGCATTTCTTCATCTGGTACCGGCTGTGGGCCTCTGTCATCTCCAAGAATCTTAAATACCGATGCGGTACCGGTTAAGTTATAGTACATTGCAGTAGACATAAAAGCGTGAACAAATACGTAACCGGGGAATAACTCCCGTATAACCCTTTTAAACTCTCCATCCTTACGCTCCATCATGAGCCGTCTGGGTACCATGGTTTTACAGTGGGGGAGATGCTTGATAATTATGTCCTGAATTACACTTTCCTTGCCCGTCCTTACATGGAGTACATACCAATCACCCATATCATTCACCTTCAAGCTTCTGCGTTACCTTATCATCAACCCTATCGACTAGGGAACGCATTTTTTTAAAAAGTTCCGGTTCATTTTTGAGTTCATTCTTAAGCTCTGCCATAATCTCTTCAATCGCCTTTTTATATCCCTTAGTAAGATCTGCACGAATCTTTTCCTTATACACAGCGGTCCTGCTTATTGCTACCATCAAACGTCCTGCTTTATCCGGAGGCATTTCATCAATAGTTTCCTGCGCCATCGTTATGCTGCGCACCAGACTGTCCATGAGTATCTGCATTCCAGCTTCCGTATAATCTGTATCTGGGTTTCTTTTGACTGCATTAATCAGCATCTTGGTTTGTTCCTGGGCTTGCCTTAATCTATTAAGAGCTGAACCCTGTCTTACTGCATACCGCCCAATGCTGGACTTGCTTATTTCATACCCCTTGCCGTTAAGTTCAAATGCAATTTCTCTGTATGTAATATTGACATCGGCCAACCGCTCATCAACTAGGTTACGCATCTCTTCAGGCAGCTCATCAATTCGTGATCTGATTCTGGTTTTCTGTCTCTGTTTACCCATCAGATATCAACTCCCGGATCATCTTCAGTACCTTCGACCAGATCAACACCATTAGGGGTGAGCTGTACCGCAGCATCATTCCTATAGGCGTTGATTGCAGCAATCTTTCTATCTATAAACTGGATATACCCCTTTCCATGCAGATACTGAAGATGCTCTGCAATGTCAGGGGAGATAATAAGGTTGCGCTGGATCAAGAGATTGGATATCTGCCTGCAGAGTAGAGTATAATTATTGCCTCTTACTAATGCGCGCAATATGAAGCCACGTATAGATTTGTTATTCTCAACTTGAAATTCGTCCACGGTTTATTCCCCTTTCTTTGTTAAAAGGTCATATAGTTTATCTATTTTAACGCTCACGCCGCCCACGGAACGGTCAACATTATCCATTGCTCGTATAAAATCTTCTCTGGTCACGTAGATGAATGGCATATCATTTTTTATATCATTTATATCATCCTTAACCTTGTCGATTTTATTGTTCATTCGTTCCTCAATGCACAATATCTGCTTTTTGTTTTCCGCATCGGCTTCCTCAAGCTTTTTGACTTCACGGCTGAAAATATACTTAAATAGCGGAACTAAAAAAACTGTGAGAATGATGCTTGCAATCTGTAACCACATACTGGCATTTGACCCACTTCCATTCATGTTGCACCTCGTTTTTAAACAAAATAAAAAATCCTAGTGTTTATACTAGGATTTTACATTGATTTCGTATGATTTAATATTTGCAGAATTGCGTCTATTTTCTGAAACTATTCAGATTGAAATCTGTCCGGATATCGGATGCTGCCTTTTTTTGTCAGCTACATCTCTAACGATCTCTCGTATAGTAGATTCGCTTTTATTGTATTTCAGTGCTAACTCCCGATAATTGTATCCATTGAATTCATTTTGAATTCTCATGTCTCTCATTGGTCTTTCAATCGTTTCGGCCATTGGGACATATAAATTACCCCCGCCGGCTATCCGTGCTATCTTTAATGCGTTGTCTAGGCCAATTTCATCAATTACCTGAGCAAAAAGCTCTGATATGCTTTCCTTTCTTATGATGTTTATGATGTTAGTGTTGTTTTCCAATGACCTCACCACCTTTATACATCAATTTAGATATCATGTCAATTGTGTTATTTTTGACAACTTTCATGAGAAATTTTTAATAAATGAGTCACTATCCGTATCTCCTTCGACCGTGCATCAAGGTATTCTTCTCGCAAAGCTCCCATCTTTTTGGTGTATTCGCTGTCAAGGTGGTGCATCCGGTTCATGAGACGTTCAATTTTCGTCCTTACGGCAGACAGCTCCTCCATCAGATCGTCAGCAGCTCCATCAGGAATGAAAACCAAGTCCTTTTTTTCGACTACAGCAGGCATAGAATCTTCTTTGATACATGCCAGATTTTCGCGTTCTTCCTCAACTTCAACAATTGACCCTCTATACACGGCAAGCCTCATGAACCAATACCCCATCTTTCAGCTAGTTAATACAGCATTCCATTTCGTGCAAACATTCATCCTGTTTATGTGCAATTATTTTTATTGTTACCACACCCTACAAGCCATTCATTA
>CAYGHY010000090.1:4045-11346 GCA_964349435.1 uncultured Oscillospiraceae bacterium | reverse complement strand
TGTGCGCCTGTTCGGTGATTAATATATAATGGGTGGAAATCCCATCTGGTAAAGCCTAGCCAGCAACCAGTACTTAGCCTTGAAGCCCAAATGGTAACATTCGGCTTAAGCGTAGGCAAAGGAGAAGACGAGCCGTAATGCGAAAGCGTGAAGTGATTGAGCCTCGTAAAACCAACAAATAGAAGTCGATGCCCTATTCATGGTAGCAGACAACAATATGCAAGCGATAATGGCGAGTAAGCATAAATTCTATCGGGGTCTTAGAGCATGGCGAGTCTTACACAGGTATATTAATCATACCAGGGATATCCTAGGTACTCCTTGCGGAAGGTATACATGTATTAACAAGATGGTAAAACATCAAGGCATGTAAAAGGTACCCTAGGAAGTCGGATAAGTCCATAGTACCAAAGAAGCAGGTAATGACTGCGGAGGGAAGGGGCTTACATAGTAGTTGACTTTGTAGGTTAACACTTACACACGGGAGGTGAGGAAGAAGTGGCAAACGACTATACAAAGATAGCAGAGCAACTGGGGAAGTACAAAACAGTGCAGGGGCTAATGAAGTACATTAACAAAGAAAATCTGAGACGGCAGCATAATGAGCAAGAAAGGAAGAAGGCAACAGGGATAGACAAAGTAGACAAGAGAAAATATGGTGAAAGTCTGGAAAACAACTTGGAACGGCTAATAGGGGACATGAAAACATTTTCATATAAACCACAGCCAGTCAGAAGAACGTATATACCAAAAGCAAACAGCGATAAGCTAAGACCTCTCGGTATACCAGCATATGAAGATAGATTGGTGCAGGGGGCATTTGCAGAAGTACTGCAGGAGGTATACGAGAAGATATTTCTGGACTGCTCCTATGGGTTCAGACCGAACAAGGACTGCCATCAAGCAATTAAAGAACTTGACAATATAATAATGAGGAAGAAAGTAAATTATGTTGTAGATGCAGACATAAAAGATTTCTTTAGCAATGTAAATCATGAATGGCTGATAAAATTCCTTGAGCATACGATTGAAGACCAGAGCTTTATCAGGTATATTAAAAGATTTCTAACCAGTGGGATAATGGAGGAAGGCAAGTTTATAGAAAGTGACAAAGGAACTCCACAAGGCGGGTTAATATCGCCGATACTGGCAAACGTATACCTACATTACGTACTTGATTTGTGGTTCAAATTGGATGTAAAGGTAAGGTGCAGAGGGGAAGCGTACATAATAAGGTATGCTGATGACCTTGTATGCTGTTTTGAACTGGAGGAAGACGCAAACAGATTCTTTCAAGAACTGAAGGGCAGGCTTGGTAAATTCAACCTTGAGCTGGCAGAGGATAAAAGCAAGATAATTCCATTTGGGAAGAATACAGAGAACAACAAAGAAACGTTCGACTTCTTGGGATTTACACATAAAGACAGCAAAGGGCGAAAGGGACAATATAAACTATTACACACAACAAGCCAAAAGAAACTGAAAGGGAAGAGAGCGTCAGCAAAGCAGTGGATTAGACAAAACATACACCTTCCTATTGAAGAGCTAATAAAACAGCTAAACAGAAAACTGGTAGGACATTACAGATACTATGGTATATCAGATAATTACAACAGGCTGAAAAGCTATATGAACTATGTTAAATTCCAACTTTACAAATGGCTTAAAAGAAGAAGTCAGAAGGATAAGACAAACATAGAAAGATTTAGGAAGATACTAGAGTATAACCCAATTGCAGAGCCTAAAATTTACTTCTCACTGTGGCAGTGAATAATTATTATGAAGAGCCGTATGCGGGAAAACTGCAAGTACGGTTCTGTGAGGGGCTTAAGTTCGCCCAACTCACAAGAAGGGAGAATAGAATGAGTCTACTCAACAAGTATTACGGCAATGTTGTTTTGGTGACGGGCGCTTCGTCAGGTATTGGCAAGTCAATTGCTGAATACCTGTCCCGGAAGGGATACAGAGTTTATGGCACTTCAAGGAGGCTTAGGCTTACGGCCGGTGCTGATTGCAGCGCAGTCGCCCAGACTGCTTCAAGTGTAAACGGCTTCGGCGCAGTTGCTTCAGGCGGTTTCATTAAAATGCTTCAGCTTGACGTATGCAGTGAGGAAGCGGTGAAAGCTGCTGTGGAGCAGGTGCTTGAGGCTGAAGGCGAGCTGGGCATTGTAATCAATAATGCAGGGATGGGCATCGCCGGTTCCGTGGAGGATACATCACCACAAGAAGCCTTTCAACAGTTTGACACCAACTTTTTCGGCATGCATCGTTTGATTAGACAGGTGCTGCCTTCTATGAGAAAGCAGGGCAGAGGGCTGATTATCAATATGTCTTCGGTCGGAGCTGTCTTCCCGATACCTTATCAGTCCATGTATGTGGCCAGCAAGGCCGCTATTGAAGGGATGAGCGGGTCACTTCGAAATGAACTGAGACCCTTCGGCATCAAAGTTGCACTGGTAGAACCCGGGGATACCAAGACAGGTTTTACGGAGAGCAGACTTTTCGTAAATGCAGGCGGCGAGAGTTCAGCTTATTCAGTATACAGTAAAAAATCCATTGCGGTTATGGAACGGGATGAAGTGAATGGTCCTGAGCCATTTGGAGTGGCGAAGGCAGTCGAAAAAATTATCCGCCGGAGGAATCCTCCCGTGTGCATTGCAGTGGGTATAAAATACAAGTTGTTGGTATTTTTGAAAAGGATTATACCGAGAGCATTGGAAGCTTTTATTGTTTCGAAAATTTATGAGGGTTGATTGTTTTTAGCGAAGGATAGGGTTGCAGTACCTCTCCATTGTTCCTGTTTCAAGCACCTCAATAATACTGTTCACTCCCGGTTTCCCGGCATTTAGGAAGAGGCAGATCCGCAGTATGCCCAACAGGCAAGGGAACAGGTGTCAAGGCTGCCAGAGCCATAAGGTAAAGCGGGTATAATTTGAGGAGTAGACAAATTTTTGCATTGTGTGATAAGATGCTAAATGGAAAAAGGTTTGTTAATGTTGACACGAGCTGACTAATCTGTCAAAAGAGGATGCTTGGACGAAGGCGGGGAATATAATATGCATCACAGGCTTGGAATTATAGGGTATGGAGGAATGGCAGGCTGGCACCATGAGAATTCGGTACGTGTAAACGGACTGGAGTGTGTGGCGGCTTACGATATCGATCCTGAAAGATTGCAAATCGCCGAAAAAAGGGGTTTGAAGGCCTATTCAGCGCTAGATGCATTTTTGAATGAGGGGAATTTTGATATCGTACTTGTTGCTACTCCGAATAATTTCCATAAAGAATTGTCTATAGCGGCAATGAACAAGGGGAAGCATGTTGTTTGTGAAAAGCCGGCGGCTATGACGTCATCAGAGCTGAAGCAAATGATTGATGTTTCAGGGCGGAATAGAGTGCTGTTTACAGTTCATCAAAACCGCAGGTGGGATCGGGACTATAAAATTATATGCAAGGTCATTGATGATGGGATGGTCGGCAAGCCTTATACTATAGAATCAAGGGTTCACGGCACCGGAGGTGTGTTACACGGCTGGCGCGCATACGAGGTTTCCGGCGGTGGAATGCTTCTTGACTGGGGTGTTCATCTGATCGATCAAATCATGTATATGGTACCCGGAAATGTCACAAATGTATTTGCAAGGTTGTATCGCATAAAAACCCAGGAAGTTGATGATTACTTTAAAGCAATACTTACCTTTGAAAGTGGAATGAGTGCCCAGATCGAAGTAGGCACCTACTGCCTCAAAACTTTACCCAGATGGTATGTTAACGGTGATCTTGGTTCCGTATTCATAAACGGCTGGGAATGTGACGGCAGTGTTATACATGCAAGGAATCTTGCAACCGAATGGGTTCCTGAAGTTGTTCAGACTGCGGCAGGACCCACGCGTACAATGGCTCCCAGACCCCA
Source organism: uncultured Oscillospiraceae bacterium (assembly GCA_964349435.1). Taxonomy (GTDB): domain Bacteria; phylum Bacillota; class Clostridia; order Acetivibrionales; family DTU013; genus CAYGHY01. Next base: position 7,433 of record CAYGHY010000090.1, on the reverse strand, counting down.
TGAGACTATTGAGGAATTGCCGCTTCCGGAAATTAAGACAGATTGGGCTGACTTTTATAAAAATGTACTTGCCGTCCTGGATAAGAAGGAGGAGCTTATAGTCAAGCCATGGGAGGTAATGCGGGTATTCAAAGTAATCGAAGCCTGCTTCGCTTCCGCCAGAACCGGACAGGCAATAGAAGTGAATATATAAGGTAGAATATGTAAATGGCTGCAAGCGCATTTGCATTTTAAATATTTTACACTATTGGAGGGTGACATGGCTGAATACAAAAAAGCACAAATAATCCTTGAAAAGGATTTTAAAGTGTGTGAGGTTGACAAGAGGATTTACGGGTCTTTTATTGAACACCTTGGAAGGGCTGTATACGGAGGCATTTATGAGCCGGGACATGAGCAAGCCGATGAGCTTGGCTTCAGAAGGGATGTTCTTGAACTGGTCAGGGAGCTTGATGTACCGCTTGTAAGGTATCCGGGCGGGAATTTTGTATCCGGTTACAACTGGGAGGACGGTATAGGTCCTGCAGCAGAAAGGCCAAGACGACTGGAGCTGGCATGGAGAACCATAGAAACCAATCAGGTTGGTACGGATGAATTTGCCAGATGGGCGCAGAGCGCAGGCTCAGAAGTTATGATGGCAGTAAACCTTGGAACCCGGGGGGCGGATGCGGCCAGAAACCTGGTTGAGTACTGCAATCACTCGGGAGGCTCCTACTGGAGTGATTTGAGAAAGACGAACGGGCACAATGCTCCTTATAAGATAAAGACCTGGTGCCTTGGGAATGAAATGGACGGGCCATGGCAGATTTGCCGCAAAACGGCAGAGGAATATGGGCGTGAAGCCTGTGAAACGGCCAAGGTTATGAGATGGGTGGATCCGGACATCGAGCTGGTAGCCTGCGGCAGCTCCAATTCTTCCATGCCGACCTTTGCACAGTGGGAGGCAACTGTTCTTGAGCATACATATGAGCATGTTGACTATATATCACTGCACACCTATTATGGAAATCGTGATAATGACACTGCCAATTTCCTTGCCAGATCCATGGATATGGATGCTTTTATCAAATCCATCGCAGCAACCTGTGACTATGTGAAAGCAAAGAAAAGGAGCAAAAAAACAATTAACCTGTCCTTCGATGAATGGAATGTATGGTTTCATTCAAATGCCGCTGACCGGAAGATTGAGCCTTGGTCCTTTGCACCGCCGCAGCTTGAGGATATTTATACATTAGAGGATGCTCTTCTGGTGGGGAGCCTGCTGATTTCTCTGTTGAAGAATGCAGACAGGGTAAAAATTGCGTGTCTGGCACAGCTGGTAAATGTCATAGCACCGATTATGACGGTCAATGGCGGTGGGGCATGGCGACAGACGATTTACTATCCCTTCAAGCATGCTTCTGCATTTGGGAGAGGCTGTGTGCTTAATATCTGTGCAAAATCGCCAAAGCATGATACCAAGGATTACACGGATGTTCCATATCTGGATGCAACCGCTGTTGTAAATGAGGAGAAAGAAGAGATTGCAATATTTGCAGTGAATCGTTCACAGAGCGGCAACCTGCTTCTGGAAGCGGATGTTAGAGGCTACGCAGGATACAGTGTCAGGGAGCACATTATTCTTGAGCATCAGAACATCAAGGCGGTCAACACTATAGAAAGCCCGTTCAATGTCGTGCCGCACAATAAAGGTGATGCAGTTGTAATAAACGGCAGTGTTAATGCTACCTTGCCTAAGCTTTCCTGGAACGTTATCAGGCTTGGCAAGGTGTAATACCAAGTTTCAAGCCTGCAGATATTATTGCGCACCTAAGATATTGGAGCCCTTACCACATACTGTGCCAGACGTTCAATACCCTCATTATCAAACTGACTTATCGGCTCCCTACAGTACACATGAAGGTCGCTGTGATGCCGGTTATCCATATTCTCAATGACACCTGCGCTTATTTTACCCTCCTTTGTCAGCAGCCTTTTTATAGGCTGGCAACATTAACAGCAACCATACAGCGATGCCGGCAAGTTGATTGTTTTTAGCGAAGGATAGGATTGTAGTACCTCTCCATTGTTCCTGTTTCAAGCACCTCAACAATCCTGTTCGCCCCCAGTTTCCTAGCATATAGGAAGCCGTCCCAAGCAGCCAGTGAGAGCTTCCCATCCAACAGATAATCCAAAATCCACTCACCGCAGTATTGGGGATCTGCCTGATGTAAGCCCGCACCTAAATCTCTAAGCCAGCGCTGGTTGAAAACCTCATGCGGGCCTATAGGCGGTGCAATGATGATCGGTATTCCCAGACCGCAGTAAAAGGACAATTCAGACGGTTTTGTCCAGAGAATGTCGGTGTCGTGAAGTATCTCATTAAATTCCTGAAAGTATTGATTTTTATCCTGATGATAGATAATTCTGATACCGGCGGTTGAGGCCAGACCATTTTTTTGAAGCAGTTTTTCAAAGTACAGTTTTATTTCGTTTCTGTGTGCAGCTACCAGGTTAAGATTGATTTTTCCTGCCTTAATTGTCTTTGCCAGGCTTTTCAAAACACCTTCGGCAATTTCGGCCTGTGCTCCGGCGCCACCAACTGCATAAGTTAATGTCAGCGGTGAAGCTTCGGCTTCAGGATCCCAGTACTCACCCAGATAATGCTTTACTTCTTCACCGTGAATGATTCTGAAACGCTTGGTGGGATCGAGCCGTATCAGTCTTTTTGCTAGGTCGTGCCGCAGAATATTCATGCTGTTTTCACCTATGTTTTCCTGAGGAAGCGGAAAGCCTGTTAGGAAAATGCGCTCATCCGGAACGCCGTATTCCTTAAGGCGGCGCATGGCGTTGCCGCACGGGGCGAAATAAACTATCCTGCTTTGCTTGGGCTTCTCGGCAACCCACACTCTGTTGATGTCTGCATCGCATATGATGCAATATACTGGGAGGTCAGTAAGCTGCTCGGCGGCTATGGCTGCCGCATAGAAGGATGTAATGACAGGCAGTCTTTTTGAACGAAGCATCATGCTCATGCTGCTGCCCATTCCCCGGCTTATGAGAGAATAGAGTGATTTTACCTGAAGAGAAGGCTTGGACTGATCGCGCAGCGGATAATACGGTGATATGTTCTGCAGCTTTTCCAGAAGGCTGAATAAATATGAGCCTATGAGCGGCAATTGCCTGGTTCTTGAAAGGGTCTCATAAGAACTCCGGAAAACATACCAGAGCCTTCTTTCCTTTTTCTGGCACATCTGGTTTTCACCAAAAAGCTGTATGCCATTATATGCGATGCCTTTTAAAGGGAAGGTGGCTCTTTGGTGTCCGAGCCCCATATTAGCAGATATTATCCAGGCTTTGCTATCAATCATAAAGCGCCTCCGAAAGCTGCCATGCCAATCACTTTTCA
>CAYGHY010000090.1:0-3945 GCA_964349435.1 uncultured Oscillospiraceae bacterium | reverse complement strand
GCTTTGCTATCAATCATAAAGCGCCTCCGAAAGCTGCCATGCCAATCACTTTTCATAATATATAGCAGTACTGCAGCGAAATAAACATTAATTCATCGGCATTTATGCGCCTTTCAGAAATATCACGAATGCTCTAAGGCGATATTTCTGGCGATAAATTCAAATATTTCGCTGCAGTCGTAGAATACTCATATTAACATTTTATCAGAACAAAATTCAAAAAGGAAGATAAATACAGACATAAAAAAGAAAGCGCAGCTTATCTGCGTTATGAAAAAAGGTGAAATGACGAACCCTTAACAAAAGGTAAAACCGTGTATTTTCCAAACTGAGAATACACGGTTCCCGGCATCTTTTTCTCATTGTGCGGACTCTATTATTTTAACGATCCCTTAGCGTTTACAACCGATCGGTTTGAATAACAACGGGCACAAGCAAATTATAATAATAATTATAATAATGATCCAAATAATGCCGCCTCCGAAAAATAATCCCCTGTCTTCATTATCTGCTGCCATACCAATCACTCCATTTTTTACAATATTGACTTCGATTTTCTGAATATTCAAAGTAAGTAGAACTGATCCTACAATTAATTAATTCTTAAATCCGCCGCCGCAATTGCCAAAACCTGTAAACAGGCAAAGGAAAACTAGAATAAAGAATAAAATTGCACAGTCACCTCTGAAAATATTACCTAAAAATCCGCCGCCTTTAAAATCTGACATTAGTAATCACACCTTTCCGAATTCCAATATTTTTGCTTCTTACATAGTTCATCATATTCAAATTATGTAAATTGGTTACAAAGACGCCGGGCGATATTACAAATTTGTAACAATAGAAAAAAAACAGTTGCATAATTTCCACTAAACGGTTATATTAATTAATAGTTGACACTCAATTGGAGAAAGGAGGCAGTAAGATGACCATGAGATTAAAGTATGACGGCAACAATAGAACAAGTGCATTCGATATTGGTCAATATACCGCCCGTGACTCTGATTGTGATATAGGTGCCGGCTTCTAGCCGGACTGCGCAAGTTGCATCGAGCCATGGGTTGAACAATAACCCATGGCTTTAATATTTTTAATGCGGCATAAGATAACCTGCCGACAGATAAAAATTAATGAAGCCACGGACTGGACATTCGCTCTGTGGCTATTGTTTTGCCGGAGTGAGCATATGGAGTGTGCGGAGCAATACTGCCATAGGATGTTAATCAAAGTATGTTAATGAGGAAGGAATGATATAGCTTGAACAAGTTGGGTTTAGTCTGGAAATTCATGAAGGGCAACAGGCTCAGGTATTTTGGGGCAGTAGTCTCAATCGGTCTGGCAACATTGTTTTCAACTATTGTACCGCTGATCGTGCGAATCACACTGGATTCGGTTATAGGCGGGCAGCCATTGAAGTCTGCTGACCGGTATGGAAGAATTGCGGAATTGCTGGGGGGCAGGGAATACCTGATGAGGAATTTATGGGTCTGTGGTATGGTAATTGTGGTACTGACAATGATGAACGGCTTTTTTCTGTATTTGAAAGGGAAGTGGTCGGCTGTTGCAGCAGAGTCGATAGCACAGAACGTCAGGGATGGCCTATATGACCATTTGCAGAAGCTGCCTTATGACGAGCATGTAAAGGCAAAGACAGGAGATCTGATTCAAAGGTGCACATCAGATGTGGAAACAATGAGAAGATTTCTGGCAGTCCAGTTTGTTGAAATTGGAAGAGCGATTTTCATGGTAACACTTGTGAGTGCGGTTATGTTTTCAATAGATATCGGACTATCTTTAGTAGCCTTGGCAATCATACCCTTCATTTTTGTATTTGCGCTTGTATTCTTCTTTAAAATGCGCAATATCTTCCAGAAGTGCGACGAAGCTGAAGGCAGGCTGACAAATGTGCTACAGGAAAACCTGACAGGCGTAAGGGTTGTGCGGGCTTTCGCCAGGCAGGCGTATGAAGTCGGCAAGTTTGGCGACAGAAATGCCGAATATAAAAATCTCTGCCTTAAGATGATGAAGCTGTTTTCACTATACTGGTCCATCTCTGATTTGATGTGCCTGCTGCAAATAGGTGCCATACTCGTACTTGGCTCCTATTGGGCTGCAATCGGGCGCATCACCGTAGGCACCCTTGTGCTGTTCACTGCGTATGTAGGCATGTTGTTGTGGCCGATCAGGCAAATGGGCCAGATACTTACCGATATGGGCAAGACCTTCGTTTCGGTTGGCAGAATACAGGAGATATTTGAGATTCCTGAGGAAGAAATGGATGAAAGCGGTTTAAAACCGGAAATTAAGGGTGAAATAGAGTTCGAGGATGTGAGTTTTTCTTATGATAATGTTAATCCGGTTCTTAAGAATATCAGCTTCAAGGTGAAGAAAGGCCAGACCGTATCCATCATGGGTCCGACAGGCTCGGGTAAAACGACGCTGATTAGTTTGCTGACCAGGCTTTATGACTATAATGAAGGTTCCATAAAAATGGATGGCGTGGAACTTAAAAAGGTGAATAAGAAATGGCTGAGAAGAAATGTGGGCATGGTAGCGCAGGAGGCGTTTTTATATTCCAAGACTGTCATGGACAATATAGGCCTGGCGAGGAAAGGCTTTAAATATGAGGAAGTTTACGGGGCTGCAGGAGTAGCGGCAGTACATGATGTAATACTGGAGTTCGAAAAAGGCTACGATACAATGATCGGGGAAAGAGGTGTTACGCTTTCCGGAGGCCAGAAGCAACGGGTGACAATTGCCAGAACAGTTATAAACGACTATCCGGTGCTCATATTTGACGATTCGCTCAGCGCTGTCGATACAGAGACGGATGCACATATAAGGAAGGCTTTAAAAGATCGCAGCAAGGATGTCACCACATTTATTATATCCCACAGGATGAACACCCTTTCCGAATCGGAGGTGATACTTGTGCTGGATAAGGGTGAACTGGTGCAACAGGGCACCCACGAGGAGCTTCTAAACCAGGAGGGGCTTTACAGAAGAGTATGGAATATTCAAAGTACACTGAAGGATGACATGGAAAAAGAGTATAGAGACAAGGTCGGCTGATTTAAAGACAGCTTTTGCACACCGGCAATTTGTGCTGAGAATTTGAGGTGATTGGATTGAACAGAACTGAGGAACAAGAATACACCAGAAAAATTGATATACAGTTATGGAAGAAAATCATAAAATATCTGAAAGCGTTTAGAAAACAATTGATGCTATTGTGCCTGGTCATGCTGCTCCTTGGCACTATAGAGGCTTCCTTTCCGCTAATGACCAGATTTGCCATAGACAATTTTGTTGAAAAACGTGTCACAACAGGCCTGCCGCTGTTTGCCGGGTTATATCTTGCAATGATAGCGGTGCAGGTGTTCAATGTTTTTTCGTTGATCAATCTGGCTGGAAGGGTCAGTACCGGACTATGCTACAACATAAGAAAAAAAGGATTTGCCAGGCTTCAGGAATTGACTCTCTCGTATTTTGACAGGACACCGGTGGGCTGGATGATGGCAAGGCTTATGTCGGATGTGCAAAGACTCAGCGATACGCTTGCATGGGGCATTGTGGATATGTTGTGGGGCTTTGCCATGATGGCGGCCATAGCCATATATATGTTCGTGTTGAACTGGAAACTGGCTTTGATCGTGTTGACCGTTATACCTCCTCTGGCGCTGCTCAGTGTATTTTTCCAGCAGAGTATACTTTCCGCATATAGAAAGGTGAGAAAAGTCAATTCAAAAATAACAGGAGCTATCAATGAAGGGATAACCGGAGCAAAGACGACAATTATACTGGACACCGGAGATCTGCATCTTAGCGAATTCAAGGAACTGACTGCCGATATGAAGAAGCATTCGGTAAGGGCGGCTGTACTGTCATCTATTTATATGCCTATTGTCATATCCATGGGCAGTATAGGTACTGCGCTGGCCATAT
>CAYGHY010000089.1:3316-11429 GCA_964349435.1 uncultured Oscillospiraceae bacterium | reverse complement strand
CGAAGCAGCTTTTACATAGTACCACGCTGCCTTATTTTTGTCAACCACCTTTTTTTATTCTTCTTCCTGCTTTTCCGGCGGTTGATCGGCGCTGTCCTGACCGTCCTGCTCCTCTTCTTGGTCGTCTTCTTCGGCTGTTTCAATTCTGGCGATGCTGACAACGTGGTTTCCGTCTGACATTCTCATCAATGTAACACCCTGAGTAGCGCGGCCTAAAATACTTATGCCGCATACTTCCATTCGAATGATTGTGCCGTCGGAGCTTATCAGCATGATCTCGTCTGTATCGTACACTAGCTTGATACCCGCTATCTGGCCGGTCCTTTCTGTCACTCTGTATGTCAGAATCCCTTTGCCTGCCCTGTTCTGCGTTTTGTATTCATCCATCTCGGTACGCTTTCCAAAACCCTTCTCCGTTACAACCAGCAGTGTGGCTTCAGGCCTGGAAGTTCCCATACCTACCACATAGTCGCCCTCGCCAAGTGAAATACCCTTAACACCCTGGGATACTCTGCCCAGCGGTCTGACATCGCTTTCCTGGAATCTGATGGACATACCCTTTCTGGTAACAAGAATAATGTCCTTTTCGCCATCGGTGAGCCTGACATCGATTAGTTCGTCGTTTTCCCTGAGAGTGACTGCCGCAAGGCCGCCTCTCCTTATATTGTTGTATTGCATAAGATCGGTTTTCTTAACATGACCTTCTTTAGTGGCCATGATCAGGTACATGCCTTCCTTATACTCTGCTACCGGTATGACGGCAGTTACCTTTTCTTCGCTGTCAAGCTCCAACAGATTTATAATGGCCGTACCCTTTGCCTGGCGTTCTGCTTCATATATCTGATAGGCTTTTAGCCTGTATACTTTACCTTTGTTGGTGAAAAACAGTATATAATGATGGGTGGAGGTGATAAACAGCCTCTCCACGAAGTCCTCTTCGCGGGTGCTGAGCGCCGCAATGCCTTTCCCTCCGCGCTTTTGGCTTTTGTACGTACTTGCCGGAAGTCTTTTGATATAGCCAAAATGGGTGAGGGTAATAACACTCTCCTCTTCTTCTATGAGGTCTTCTATATCTATTTCATCTTCATCGCCGGTTATTTCAGTTCTTCTTTCGTCGCCGTACTTTTCTCTTATAACCGTCAGTTCGTCCGCTATTATTTTTAATAGCAGCGTTTCATCTGCAAGTATGCTTTTAAAGTACCTTATTCTCTCCAAAACCTCTTTGTATTCTGTCTCAAGCTTGTCCCTTTCCAGTCCGGTAAGTCTGCCCAGCCTCATGTCGACAATAGCCTGTGATTGCCGATCGCTCAGTCCAAATCTGTCTGTCAGTCCCTGCTTGGCTATGGGCTCCGTCCTGGACCCTCTTATTATGCTTATTACTTCCTCAAGGTTGTCTATGCAAATTTTTAATCCTTCTAATATATGTGCCCTGGCCTCGGCCTTTTCGAGATCGAAACGGATGCGCCTTGTGACTACTTCCTTCTGATGCTTCAGATAATATTCCATTGCCTGCTTCAGATTAATAATCTTCGGCTCAAACTTGCCTTCATCAGTTACTACCAGCGCCAGCATGTTTACGCTGAATACATCCTGAAGCTGTGTGTGCTTGTAAAGCTGATTGAGCACCACGCCGGCATTGGCGTCTCTTTTTAGCGGTATGACAATTCTAACGGCTTCCGTCCTGTCGGACTCGTCGTTGATGTCAGAGATTCCTTCAATTTTCTTTTCCTTAACCAAATCGGCAATTTTTTCAATCAGCCTTGCCTTATTCACCTGATATGGCAGCGACTTGACAATGATACGCTGCCTGTTGTTGCCCAGTGTTTCGATTTCCGCCTTTGACCTGATAACGATCCTGCCGCGGCCGGTTCTAAAGGCATCCCTGATGCCTTGTCTGCCGACAATTGTACCTGCTGTTGGGAAGTCAGGCCCTTTTATGATTTTCCCAATCTCATCTATTGTTATCTCCGGATTTTGTATCAAGGCAATAATACCGTTGAGCACCTCAGTAATATTGTGGGGCGGAATGTTTGTCGCCATTCCGACAGCAATGCCCGAGGAACCGTTGACCAACAGATTCGGAAATCTGGACGGCATCACGATGGGCTCCATTTCGTGCTCGTCGAAGTTGGACTTGAAATCAACAGTATCTTTATTAATATCGGCAAGCATTTCACCGGCTATCTTGGTAAGCCTAGCTTCAGTATACCTCATGGCTGCAGGCGGATCGCCGTCCCTGGAGCCGAAATTGCCGTGCCCGTCAATAAGAGTGTATCTTAGTGAGAATTCCTGCGCCATTCGAACCAGGCTATCGTACACCGCCGCATCACCATGAGGGTGGTACTTTCCCAGCACATCGCCGACTGTTGTCGCACACTTTCTATGCGGTTTGTCGGAAGTGAAGCCCTGAGAGTGCATGGAATAGAGTATTCTTCTGTGCACGGGCTTGAGGCCGTCTCTGACATCAGGAAGCGCTCGGTCGACAATTACACTCATTGCATAATCTATGAAGGATTTTTTCATTTCTGTTTCTATATCAACTGGTATAACTCTCTGAATCATCAATCCATCTGTTTCTGACATGAATAGTCCCTCTTTCCGCATACTTGAAATTTTGCTGTCTTTTCCTGTATTACATCATTGTTCACTTTTATATTCTATTAAACTTTTATACCACTGTCTAGTTTTTTCCTCGGACAAAAAAAGGCTGCTTGTCTTTGCAGCCTCTGCTTCTCTTATAGTTGGTTTCAGCTCTTGGGTATTCTAATAATAAACTCTACATACTCCCCTCTGTCTATCTGCGCTGCTTTGGCATTGACTCCGGCGTTTTTCATCAGCTCTATAGCTTGTCTGACCGTGTTGATAAATATCCTTATGTCTTTAATCGCTTTTGTAAACTTTCTTTCAGGAGTCTTGTTCTTTTCTTGATTTAAGAACTTTTCTATTACTTTTTCAACCAATTCCTCTGTCCCTTTAACATTCAAGTCTCGCTCGCAAACTCGTTTTAGCACCTTTAACTGGAGCTGTTCATCATGGAGCTTCAGAAGCGATCTTGCATGTCTCTCCGTCAGGTTGTTGTCCGAAAGCATCTTTTTTACCATGGGCGGAAGTCGCAGAAGCCTTATTTTATTGGCAATCGTCGACTGGCTTTTTCCTACTTTCTGCGCCAGCTTTTCCTGGGTAAACCCATGTCCGCTGATAAGGTTATTGTAGCCTTCTGCTTCCTCCATATAATCAAGATCCTCCCTCTGGAGGTTCTCGATAAGCGCCATGACAGCAGAATCGTTGTCGCTGATATTGACCACAATGGCGGGTATTTCCTTCAATCCGGCCATTATGGCTGCGCGCAGCCTTCTTTCCCCGGCTACAAGCTCATAATTGCTATTGGATATTTTTCTTACATTGATAGGTTGTATGACACCGTATTGCTGAATTGATTCACATAACTCCTCAAGGGCGCCCTTGCCGAATTGTTTTCTGGGCTGATAAGGATTGGGTCTTACACTGTCAATACTTAGATAAGAAATGTTTTTAACATCTTCCTTTTTTTCAGGTTTTGTAAGCTGAAATTTATTTTCTAGCATGCGGCACCATCCTTCTTTTGCAGGTTTATACCATTCTTATTAAACAAAAGCACATGTCCCTGCGATTTTACATTAACTTCCTGCTTCAACGTAAGATGTATTCGCCACAGCTTTTTTTATTTCCTTTTTTATATTACAATAATCGTTCGTCTTTATATTGTTTTTTAACTCAAAACTCTTCTCAAATCAACGGTTCTTTAGACGGTTTCCCTGCTTTTCTAGGATATTTTGTCGGTGTTTGTCGCAACTTCTTCACAATTATAATATTTCTTTTTATATCGCTATCGGGTAGGGTAAATTCCTTTACCTCTTCTACACTTCCGCCGAGAATGTCCAAAGCTTTTTTTGATTCGTCGAGTTCCGAGCCGATGCTGCCTTTCATAGCAATAAAAATACCCCCTATTTTCACCAGCGGCAGGCAATATTCCAGCAGCACCGGCAGAGAAGCAACTGCTCTTGCCACTGCTGCGCCGCACTTCTCCCGATACTGCGGAGAATTTCCCGCATCCTCCGCCCTCGTATGAACCGCTGAGATCCCCTTAAGCTGCAAAGCGGATATGACGGTATTTAAAAAACTTATACGCTTTTCGAGAGAATCCAGCAATAAAACCTCCAGCGAAGGTTGTACTATTTTCAGCGGTATGCCCGGAAAACCTGCTCCCGTTCCTACATCAACCAGATGGTGAACATCTTTGAGAAATGGCATTATACTGAGAGAATCCACAAAATGTTTGAGGATTACTTCCCTGTCTTCCACTATGGCTGTCAAATTTATTTTCGTATTCCATTCCAGCAGCATTTTTTTATGCACAAGTAACGCCGTCTGCTTTGTGTCGTCAAGGCAAACTCCGTATTCCTCGGCTCCTTTTTTTAAAAGCATCGCAAGTGTCTGTTCCATCTGTTTATCCCCTTTTACAACCGTTTTTTGCAGCTTAGATACAGATAATGCAAAAAAGATCCGGAGCAATAAGTTTTTGCACTTATGTTACATATAGCTTTCCTGCAAAAATTCAATTCTTCCTTTTAGAGCTATTTTTGCAGCTTAGATAAATCAGCAGAACTGAAATGTCCGCTGGGGAAACGCCGGATATACGCGAGGCCTGCCCCACAGATTCGGGCCTTATTTTTGCGAGCTTCTGACGGGCCTCGATACTGAGGCCATGTACAGAGTTGTAATCAATATCCGCCGGGAGCTGTTTTCTTTCAAGTTTTTTAAACTGCTCCACCTGCATAAGCTGTCTTCTTATATATCCTTCATATTTTATGGCGATTTCCACTTGCCTCGCAGCAGCATCATAACTTCTGCTGTTGTCGGCCTTCATGTGTTCCGGCCTGCCATTGTCCACCGCCTCCAATGCACAGTAACTTATCTCCGGACGCCTTAAAAGCTCCGCCAGATTTATTCCTGATTTTATAGCGGTACTCCCTCTTTCTGCCAGAAATCCGTTAACTTCTTCTGTTGGCGGAATGAATGTTTTTTCAAGACGCCGGATTTCGTCTTCTATCACAGCCTTTTTCACAAGGAATCTGCCATACCGCTCGCTGCTTATCAGCCCCACCTCATAGCCTTTTGGTGTCAGGCGGAGGTCTGCGTTATCCTGTCTTAGCAGCAGCCTGTATTCAGAACGGGAGGTCATTACTCTGTACGGCTCAGAGGTTCCTTTTGTCACCAATTCATCTATTAGTACGCCAATGTAGGCCTCCGACCTGTCCAGAACCAGAGGAGCCTTGCCTTTTAACTTTTGTACGGCATTTATTCCGGCGATGATGCCCTGAGCGGCTGCTTCTTCGTAACCGGAGCTTCCATTGATCTGCCCCGCTGAAAATAATCCGCCGATAGCTTTGAATTCAAGATTCAGGTTAAGCTGCGCCGGGTTGATGCAGTCATATTCGATGGCATACGCACTTCTCATGATGTGGGCATTCTCAAGGCCCGGCAGTGTCCTCACCATCTCCTCCTGTACATCCTCGGGAAGGCTGCTGGACATGCCCTGCAGGTACATTTCCTGTGTACCCAGCCCCATTGGTTCCACAAACACCTGATGCCGCTCCTTGTCTGCGAATCGTACCACCTTGTCCTCTATAGACGGGCAATATCTGGTGCCGACTCCTTCTATCATACCTCCATACAATGGCGAGCGGTGCAGATTAGCTTTAATGATATCGTGGGTGCGGTTGTTTGTATGAGTAAGCCAGCACGATACCTGTTCCCGCTCTATCATTTCGTTTTCGAAGGAAAAGGGAAGTATGGTTTCGTCGCCGGGTTGTTCAGACATTTTGGAAAAATCCAGAGACTTTCTGTTTATCCTGGCCGGCGTTCCGGTTTTGAATCGCATCAGTTCAGTACCCTTGTCCCTCAGGCTCCCGGATAATCTGTCGGAAGGAAGCAATCCGTCAGGCCCTCCGCTGTAGCTTACCTCTCCAATATGGATTTTTCCCTTCAGGTATGTTCCCGTAGCAAGAATTGCCGCCTTGCAATGATATATGGCGCCGGTATGAGTCTTTACTCCGATAATGCAGTTGGATTCATCTGTCAGCAATTCAACAATCTCAGCTTGCTTAATGTAAAGGTTCTCCTGAGATTCAAGGGTGTTTTTCATCTCCATCTGATATCTTCTACGGTCCACCTGAGCCCTGAGCGAATACACGGCCGGTCCCTTTGCGGAATTGAGTATCTTGGACTGAATGAAGGTCTTATCAGTACATTTTCCCATCTCTCCTCCCAGCGCATCCAATTCCCGCACCAGATGCCCCTTTCCGGTGCCGCCTATGTTCGGGTTGCAGGGCATGTTTGCAATGCTGTCCAGATTAATGGCGAAAACAATTGTCCTCATACCCAGCCTTGCGCCGGCAAGCGCTGCTTCGCACCCCGCATGTCCTGCGCCAACCACTGCTATGTCAAATTCTCCTGCAATAAATTCCATATTTCCTCCTTGTTCCAGTCCAATAAACTTCGCTTCGCCCATAACTCAAACACCGGCGAATCTTCTTGTCCGCTAACAAGGTATGGGGGCGCACCGCAGCTAAACAGGTATTTCTTGGCGCTGAATGTCCCCGTTCTCTACGGTTCCCTTCGTCGATGTCTTAAACCATTTATTTGTACTCTACTTACCGATGCAGAAGCGCGTAAATATCTCCCTCACAACGTCCTCGCTTACGGATTCACCTGTTATCTGCCCCAGATACTCCGCACACTCCTTTATATCAATGGTAACAAAATCCAACGGGAGTGCGCTTTCATGAGCGGCTTCAGCCAGCTCCAGGCTCTCTATCGCCTTATCCAGCAGCTGCCTGTGTCGGACGTTGGTTATCAGCACCTCGCTGTTCAGGTCAAGTCCTCCTTTTATAAAGAGTTCCTCCATCTCCCTCAGCAGCTCTTCTATCCCGGTGCCATCCTGCATGGAGGCTGCAACCACAGGGCAAATATCTAAAGTGCTCAGCTGTTTTCTCATTTCAGTAATCCTGTCGTTTTGAGCAATGTCAGTTTTATTTATCAGGACAATCTTTCTCTTCTCTTTTATTAAAGTAATAATCTCAATATCAGCCGGTAAGATTCCTGTCTGAGCGTCGAGCACCATTATTACCAGATCCGACTCCTGTGCGGCTTTCTGCGCCCTTTCCACACCGATTGACTCAACCGTATCAATTGTATTCCTTATCCCCGCAGTATCCAGCAGTCTGACCGGTATGCCTCTTAAATTGATGAATTCTTCTATTATATCTCTTGTGGTGCCCGGTATTTCTGTTACAATCGCTCTGTTTCCGCCTGCCAGCACATTGAGCAGTGATGACTTGCCTGCATTGGGTTTGCCTATGATTGCCGCAGTTATGCCTTCGCGTACCAGCCTGCCCTGTTCATAGCTTCCGGCAATTTTCTGCAAATCGCCTTTTACCGACTGCACTCCCGCATATATCATATCGCCTGTCAGCTCTTCGATATCGTGCTCCGGGTAATCTACCACCGCTTCGATATGGGCAATAAGCTTAATCAATTGCCTTCGCGCTCTTTGAATACTCTCCGAAATCCTTCCTTCCAACTGTGCCGCCGCAGCCCGTGAGCCTTCATCTGTTTTTGCGTTAATCAGGTCTATAACGGCCTCCGCCTGCGCAAGATCCATCTTTCCGTTCAGGAAAGCCCTTTTTGTAAATTCCCCAGGTTCTGCCGCCCGCGCACCTTGTGCCAGCACAAGAGATAATACGTTTTTTAGCAGGACAATCCCCCCGTGGCAACTGATTTCCACAACATCCTCGGCTGTGAAGGTATGGGGGCCTTTCATTTTTATCAGGAGCACTTCGTCAATCATCCGCTCAGTTTTCGGATCAATGATTCTGCCATGGGCAACTGTGTGGCTTTTCATTTCTTCAAAGGGTGTTTTGCCCTCGAATATCTGACCGGCAATCCTGAAAGCAGATAGCCCGCTGAT
Source organism: uncultured Oscillospiraceae bacterium (assembly GCA_964349435.1). Taxonomy (GTDB): domain Bacteria; phylum Bacillota; class Clostridia; order Acetivibrionales; family DTU013; genus CAYGHY01. The sequence goes on along the minus strand of CAYGHY010000089.1, from coordinate 3,421 downwards.
CCTTATAATCCCTAATCCGCCTGTTCCATAAGGTGTAGAAATAGCCGCTATTGTACCTTCGCCGTTAAAGTCTTCGCCGTTAAAGTCTTCGCCGTTAAAGTCTTC